>CAZDYS010000005.1:0-26415 GCA_964509445.1 uncultured Planctomycetaceae bacterium | reverse complement strand
CCAGTTCCCCGACGAGTCGGCCGCGATCGATCGCTACATGCAGTTGCTGCGCGACAACTATGCGTCCGACAACCTCGACACCGTCATGTGCCGCAATCTGGTGAGCGTCGACTGGCGCGGCTACCTGTTCGACTGCGACTTCAACCAGATGCTCGACCTGGGGACGGGTTCCGGCGCGCCCGCGCACATCGACGACTTCGACCTCGAGGCCCTGTCCCGACGCCGTATCGTCACCGCGCGCCACTGCTTCGGCTGTACGGCCGGCGCGGGCTCCTCCTGCGGGGGGAGCCTCGAGTGAGCCCGCGGATCCTCCCGATCCTCTTCCTGGCCGCGCTCGGCTCCTGCCGCAGCGTTCCCACGGAGCCGGTGGCCCCGCGCCCCGACCCCGGCGCGCTTCGTCGCGAGCGCGCACCGGCCGAGATCTGGACCGGGGACCAGATCGTCGTGTGCGGTCGCCGCTTCGCGGTCGACGCACCGGTCGTGCTGTGGTTCGAGGAGCCGCGCTACGACGCCTACCGGCGGACTCCGCGCTTCGCGTCGACCGGGGGCGAGGCGGGGCAGCCCGGGGAGCTTCGCTACCGACCCGGGCGCGCGGTGTCGGACCCCGCCCTGCGCCAGCGCGTCGCCACCGAGGGCTGGAGCCTCGAGGCGCTCCGCGGCGTGGTCGACCAGCTCGTGCTGCACTACGACGTCTGTGGCACGAGCCGTGCTTGCTTCCGCGTGCTGCACGACCAGCGCAACCTCTCGGTGCACTTCCTGCTCGACGTCGACGGCACGATCTACCAGACGCTCGACCTGCAGGAACAGGCCTGGCACGCGCGGCAGGCGAACCCGCGCTCGATCGGGATCGAGATCGCCCAGATCGGCGCCTACCCGCCGGAGCAGGAGGAGCCTCTGGCGAGCTGGTACCGCACGTCGCCGCAGGGGACGCGGCTCGTCTTGCCGGAGGGCGCGCGGGAGCACCTGCGCCGTCCGGACTTCTCGAGCCGACCCGCGCGCTCCGAGCGGATCGAAGGCGAGATCCAGGGGGCGCGGTGGGCGCAGTTCGACTTCACGCCGGAACAGTACGCGTCGCTCGTCGCGCTCACGCGCACCCTGCTCGAGGCGTTTCCGAACCTGCGCGCGGACGCGCCGCGCGCCACCGACGGCAGCGTTCGCACGGACGTCCTGACGGACGAGGAGTTCGCCGCGTTCTCCGGGATCCTCGGTCACTACCACGTGTCGCGGGACAAGCGCGATCCCGGTCCGGCGTTCGACTGGGAGCCCTTCCTCGCGGCCGTGCGAGCGCAGGACTGAGCGCCAGCGGAGGGAGAGCGCGCGCGGGTCCTCGGTGCGACTTCGTGGCTCGCGTCCGTTCGATTCGATACGGTTCGCGTCGCCCCGCCAACCGGAGATCCACCTGATGCGAGTTCTGCTTCTTTGCGCCGTCGCCCTCTCCGCGAGCTCTTGCCGCCTCCTCACGCAGGACGGTGAGCCCGTGACGCCGCAGCGCCCCACCTTCTCGACCGACACGAACACGACCGCGCACGGGACGCTCGAGATCGAGACCGGCATGCTGGTCGACCCGGGCGACATCACGACCACGCCCACCACGATCAAGTACGGCGCCGGTCCGTCCACCGAGGTGTTCGTGGGGCTGACGCCGTACCAGTACCTCGACGTGGAGGGCGAGGACGACGAGGACGGCATCGGCGACACGCTGCTCGGCATGCGCTTCCGCATCCTCGACGAGCGGGACGGCACGCCCTCCTTCGCGCTGATGCCGTTCGTGAAGCTCCCGACCGCGAACGAGGACGAGGGGCTCGGCACCGGACAGGTCGACTTCTCCCTGGCGGCCATCACCTCCTTCACCGAGGCCGGCACCTTCTTCACGGGCTACTACCAGTTCGACGTGCTGGGGGAGGTCGGTGGCGGGACCGCGATCGGCCACGGACTGGCGCTCGCCGCCTCGCGCCCGGTCACGGACCAGGTCGGGGTCTTCGGAGAGGTCGCCTCCACGATCGTCTCGGAGTTCGACCTAGAGCCGGTCTTCGGCACGGTGGGGGCGACCTTCGCGCTCTCGGACTTCTTCGTGCTCGACGGCTCGGTCCGGGTCGGTCTCAACGACGACGCGCCGGACACGCAGTTCCAGGTCGGTCTCACGCGGAACTTCGGGCGCGTGTACCGCGCCCTGCGGCCTCAGTCGGAGTAGCCCAGGCGCCCCAGGCGCTCCGCCAGCTCCTCCAGCTCGGCCTCCGTGAACGGCGCCTCGTGCACCCGCGGCGCGGCCGAGAGTAGCGGGTCGTCGGCTTCCGCGAGCGTTCGGACCGGGCGTTCGAGCGCGAGCCAGTCCTCGAGCACGCGTCCCTCCATCTCCGCGTAGACCGGCTGCCCCAAGAGGTGCAGCACGGTCGGAGCCACGTCGACGAGGCGCGCGTCCCCGCGTTCGGGGGAGCTCCGGATGGACGGCCCGGCGGCCACCAGGATCCCATTGCGGTCGTGGTCCGGGACCAGCTCGCCGTAGGGACCCAGGAGCTGCGGCTCCTCCGGGTCGGCGAACACCTGGCAGTCCTCGAGCGTCTCGAAGAGCAGGTCCGGGACCACGTCGACGTGCGGGCCCGGGTACAGGTCCGCTCCGCGCCACACGTTCGTCACGAGCGCGCGGCCGTTGCCGTCCGTCAACGTCCGCAGGGCCGCCTCGATCTCGTCCAGGACCCGGGACGCGTCCTCCGGCGCGACGACGCCTTCGTGTTCCCGACCGGCGAGGTTCAAGCGGATGCCGCCGAAGTTGCCCTCGCACTTGTCCGCGAAGGCGCGCGTGCGGGACCAGTCGAGCTCGTTCCGCAGCTGCAGCAGCATCTGGCGCTCGCGCAGCCCGTGCGGGTCGTTCTCGCGGATGCCGAAGCGCTTGACGTCGTCCTTGGGGACGGAGAAGCCCTGCTGCAGGAGCCAGGTGTGCAGGTTCACGCCGAAGGGGTAGGCGTGGAAGCCGTGGTCCGAGAGCAGGAGCACGTCGACGTCCGGGCCGACGGCCTCGAGCAGCTTGCCGAGGATCTCGTCGAGGCGGAGGTACAGCGGCTCGACGAAGGCGCTGAAGTCCTCGCCCAGCGCGCGGTGGGAGGCGACGTCGAGGCTCTTGAAGACCAGGAACGCGAGGTCCCAGTCCTCCGTCTCGAGGAGCTCGAGCAGGATCTCCTCCTTGAGCAGGAGCTGCTCGGCGTAGTCGTCCCAACCGACCGGTCGCGCCTCGGTCCAGACGTCGAGGTCCGGATCGAAGCCGCGCGCACGGAGGTCGCGCACGAGCTCCGGCGGATGCGTGTAGGTCGCGCGGAACGGGCTGAGCATCCCCGACACCAGCGTGCCCGCGATCGGTTCGGGGGGGTAGGTGATCGGGACGCCGAACACGAGCGAGCGCTTGCCGCGCGCGGTCAGGATGCGCCACAGCGGAGCGGCGCGGTTGGAGCGTGCGGAGATGAGCTCCACGTCGTAGCCGCCCTCCTTCTCCGCGAAGAAGCTGTAGACGCCGGTGTGACCGGGTCCCTTGCCGGTCGTCGCCGAGGTCCAGGCCGCCGAGGAGATGGGGATCACCGTGGACTCGAGACGCGCCTGGGATCCGCGGCGCAAGAGCCGCTCGACGTGGGGGAGCTTGCCCGCGGCCAAGAGGCGGTCGACCTCGCGGTAGCTCGCGCCGTCCCAGCCGACGACCAGGACGCGCCGAGGCTCCCGAGGAGCGCAGCCGCAGACCGCGAGGAGCGCGACGGCGAGGCCGAGCCAGCAGGCGAACGTGCGGCGTCCGCCGCGAGCGGACGGTGCGGGAGAGCGGGGGAGCGACGACGCGCGCATCCCGTGCAATCTAGCACAGGTGCGCATCCGGGCCTCGGCCGGACGGGCGGACGAGCTCCCGCCCGATTGGGCTCAAGCGCGCTCGGACCGCCGGCCGAAGGCCACCGGATGCCCACGCAGCTACAGCCCTGGCTCGAGGAGGTGCGCGCGTTCGCCGGGACGACCACGGGAGTGGCCGTGCTCGCGGCGCTCGTCCTGCTCGGAACGCTCGCCTGGTGTCGCGTGTTCGCGAAGGCCGGCTTCCACGGAGCGACGGGAGTCCTGATGTGGATCCCCGTCGTCAACCTCGTGCTCTTCGGCTGGCTCGCGTTCGGCCCCTGGCCGGCGCGACGCGAAGCCCGACAGCTGCGCAAGATGCAGCGGCGGGTGCAGCGCGCGGACCGTCAGGTGCGCGACGCCGCCTAGGGGCGCGGCTCCCCGTCTTCGCCCGCGCGCGAGGGCCGGTGTCCGGCTCCTTGCTCCGCGAGTTCGTCGAGAGCCACGCGCAGGAAGCCGTTGGCCCGCCGCAGTCGGTCCCGCGCCTCCTCGCGATCGCAGGCGGCGAAGTGCATCACGCAGGCCAGCTTGACGCTGCCCCGAGCTCGGTCGAGGAGCGCGGCCGCGGAGTGGGGATCGAGCTCGCACAGATCGCGCACGAGCGTGACCCCCCGCTGCCGGAGCTTCTCGTTCGCGCGCGTCTCGAGGTCGACCATCCGGTTCCCGTGCACCTTGCCCAGCCGCGCCATCGCGAGCGTCGTCACCCGGTTCAGGACGAGCTTGGTCGCGGTCCCGGCCTTGAGTCGCGTGCTGCCCTGCAGGACCTCCGGGCCGGTCGCCAGCCGGATCGACACGTCGGCGCGGTCGGGCACGTGCTCGAACGGCACGCAGGCCAGGAAGATCGTCGCCGCGCCGCGCTCCCGGGCGCGCTCCAGCGCAGCGTGCACGAAAGGCGTCGTGCCCCCGGCGGCGATGCCGAAGAGGACGTCGTCGGGGGTCAGGTCGTCGGCGGCTTCGTGGCCGAGCGCGTGGGAGTCCTCGGCGCCCTCGGCCGAGCGCAGCAGCGCGTCCATGCCGCCTGCGATCCGTCCCTCGACCTGGCGTGGATCCGACTGGAAGGTGGGCGGGCACTCGACCGCGTCGAGGACCCCCAGCCGTCCGCTCGTCCCCGCGCCCGCGTAGATCAGCCGACCGCCGCGACCGAGGCGCTCGACCACGAGCTCGATCGCGCGCGCGATCGAGTCGCCGCAGGCCTCGACCGCCTCGACGCACCGCCGGTCCTCCCGGTCGAAGACCGCCAGCGCCTCGCGCAGCGGCAGGCGGTCCAGGTCCCGGCTGTCCGCGTTGACGCGCTCCGTCGCGAGGTGCTCGCGCGAGCTCACGAGCGCTCGCGCCGCAGTCGCTCTCCCGGCGTCCACCAGGGTTTGGCGAGCGAGCCTCCGCCGTCGACGACCAAGCACTCGCCGGTCGTCCAGCTGGACAACGGGGACATGAGGTAGAGGCAGTGGTTCGCGATCTCGACGGCCGTACCGAATCGCTGCAGGGGGATGCCCTCGCGCAGGCGCTCGGCCCACTCCTCGTCGGGCCAGAGATTCCCCGCAGCGCCGTCGGAGTGGAAGGGACCCGGTGCGATCGCGTTCACGCGGATGCCGTGCCGGGCCCACTCGGCCGCGAGCGTCTTCGTCATCGCGAGCACGCCGGCCTTGGCGCTCGCGGAGTGCACCACGCCCGGCATCCCGGTCCACGCGTAGGTGGCGACGACGTTGAAGATCTGGCCGCCGTGGCCGGCGATCATCGCACGGCCGAACTCGCGACTGCAGTAGAAGGTGCCGTCGAGCACGATGCCCAGCACCGAGCGCCAGGCGTTGAAGGACAGGCGCTCCGAGGGGCACACGAAGTTGCCCGCCGCGTTGTTCACGAGCAGGTCGACGCGCTCCTTGTCGGCCACGATCTGCTGGGCGACGCGCGCCACGTCGTTCGCCTCGCGCACGTCGAGCGCGCGCGCCTCGACCGACCAGCCGCGGGCGACGCCCTCGTCGAGCAGGGCCCGGTGGTGGTCGGGGTTGCGGGACAGGATCGTGACGTCCGCGCCGAGCGCGGCGAGTCCTCGACTGATCTCGAGTCCGAGGCCCGTGCCCCCTCCGGTCACCACGGCGACGCGGTCGCGGAAGCTGTCGGGGGGGAGGAAGGCACCGGCGAGAGGGGCGGAGTCGCTCATGGGGAGAGCCTAGCGCGGTGGCCGCCCGCTCGCGAAGCGTCGCGCGGGACCCACCGCCCCCGCCTCCACCCTCAGGACCGGGCTCGGGCGCGCGCGGTTTCCGAGTCCGACCAGGAGAGCGGCCTCGCCGCCCTGCCTAGCGCCCGTGGCGCTTCAGCTCGATCGAGAGGCCACGGGGCAGGGAGAGTTCCATGCCGTCCAGCTCGCGCCGCAGCTCCCGCTCGAGCTCGCGCCAGTCGTGCTCCGAGACCGGCAGGCGAAAGTCGAGCACCTCGACCTCGTGCCCGTGCGGCCCGCGTTCGGTGTGCATCCGCAGGCTGCGGTGCAGGTCCCGTGCGTCCACCCCGAGGCCCTCGACGAGGAACTCCTCGACCCACTCGCTCGTGCCGGGCTGCGTCGTCACGCGCAGGTGCGTGCCCTCCCGGGGGCTCCGCCGGTCCCTCTCCCCGAGCTCGCGGCGGGCCCGCTCCTCGTAGGAGGACTCCGCGAAGAGCGACTCGAGCCCCAGGGGCGCCTCTCCGTCCGCCCGAACCACCTCGATCCGCTCGATCGGGTTCTGCTCGATCGCGGTGCCGATGGCCAGGGTGGCTCCGAAGAGGGCCGTGCCTGCCATTCCGAGGCCGCACAGGAACAGGAGAGCGAACATCGACCCCAGGGTGCCGAACAGCCCGCGCGAGGTGCGCCCCTCCGGCGAGACGGTCCTCGTGACGGCCAGCGCCAGGCCGGCGAGGACGCCCAGGAAGACCACGAAGACGACCAGGGCGAGCAGCGGAAGGGGATGTTGGACCATGGGTGGCGATCGGTCGGGAGGACTCTCCTCCTTGGTGGGGAAGGCCCTCGTCCGCTTGCACCTACGCGCAGGCCGCGGGCAGCATTTCTCGACGACCCGGCATCCGCTAGAGTGTTCGCCCTTTCCCTCCGGGAGACCCTCCATGAAGACACTCACGAGCTACGTGCTCGGGCGCTGGCACGCGCCCGAGGGATCCACCCGCACGGTCGTCGACCCGAGCACCGAGGCCCCGCTCGCGGAGCTGGGCACCGGCGGGATCGACTTCGGCGCCGTGCTCGCCTACGGGCGGGACACCGGCGGGCCGGCCCTGCGCGCGCTCGGGTTCCCGAAGCGTGGCGAGCTGCTGAAGGCGCTCTCCGCCGCGATCTACGAGCACCGTGACGAGCTCCTCGACCTGTCGATGGAGTGTGCGGGGACCACCCGCAGCGACGCGAAGTTCGACGTCGACGGTGCCACCGGGACCCTGGCCGCCTACGCCAGCTTCGCGAAGGAGATCGAGCGCGAGGGCTTCCTGGCCGACGGCGACGGTATCCAGCTCGGACGCACGGCGCGCTTCTGGGGCCAGCACATCCTCGTGCCGCGCCAGGGCGTCGCGGTGCACGTCAACGCGTTCAACTTCCCCGCCTGGAACATGGCGGAGAAGATGGCCTGCGCGCTCCTCGCCGGCGTGCCCGTCGTCGAGAAGCCCGGCACGCCGACGGCGCTGCTCGCCTGGCGCATCGCGGAGATCGTCGTGGAGAGCGGCCTGGTCCCGGAGGGCGGCTTCCAGTTCCTGTGCGGGAGCGCCGGCGACCTGATCGACCGGATGGGGCCCCAGGACGTCCTGGCCTTCACGGGATCCTCCTCGACCGGCGCGCTCCTGCGCGGCAACGCGAGCGTCGTGCGCCACAACTGCCACGTGAACATCGAGGCGGACTCGCTCAACGCGGCGGTCCTCGGTCCCGACGTCGCGACGGAGGACGAGACCTACGGGCTGTTCCTCTCCAACGTCGCGCTCGACATGCGTCAGAAGACGGGCCAGAAGTGCACGGCCGTGCGCCGGATCCTCGTCCCGGAGTCCCTCGTCGAGGACGTCGCGCGGGACCTCGTGGCGGAGCTCGGACGCGTGCAGGTCGGGGACCCGCGGGAGAAGGGCGTCACCATGGGCCCGCTCGCGAGCGCCGACGCGCTGGAGAGCGTGCGCGACGGCATTCGCCGACTGTCCGAGGTCGGAGAGGTGCTCTGCGGGGGCACCGATCCGGTCCACGAGAAGGGCTACTTCGTCGCGCCGACCCTGGTGCGCGCCACGGACGCGGACGCCGCCGTCGTGCACGAGCTCGAGGTCTTCGGTCCGGTCGCCACGATCGTTCCCTACGCGGGGGACGCCGAGGAGGCGATCCGTCTCACGAACCTCGGCGGAGGCGGTCTGGTCGCGAGCGTCTACTCGAACGACCGCGCCTGGACCGAGAGCGTCGTGCTCGGGATCAGCCCCTGGCACGGTCGCGTCTGGATCGGCAGCGACAAGGTCGCGGAGCAGGCGCTGCCGCCCGGCATGGTGCTTCCCGCGAGCCTGCACGGGGGTCCCGGTCGCGCCGGCGGAGGGCAGGAGCTCGGCGGACTCCGCGGGCTCGAGCCCTACCTGCAGCGGACGGCCGTCCAGGGCTTCCAGGGCCTCGTCGCCGCGTCTTTCGGGACGAACGGCTGACGCCCTCCCGCGTCCTGCCCTTCCCGGAGGAAGGGTCGGAGGCGAGCCCGTATCACCCCTGCACGAGCTCGCCTCCTGGCCGGGGAACCTAGGGTTCCCGGCGCGACGAAGTCACCTGTGGGTCTCGAGAGGAAGTCGAGGCCTTCCAGGCGGCTCCGTGTTCGTTCCACCACTTCTCCCAGGCACGCGTGGTATTCCCAGGTTGCTGCCCGGTGATGCGCGCCAGCGCGCCGCGCACGGCCGCGCGCTCCGTCACCACGGTCTCCTGGACGCCGATCACCGCGGCCTCGAGCACCGCTCCTTCCGAGAGGACGTTGATGATCGGGTCGGCGATCGCCTGGGCCTGCGAGACCTCCACGTCGAAGTCCTGTACGTAGGCCGTCTGTCGCGTGAACGCGACGTAGGAGCGCGGCGCGATCGGGCCCCCGCCGCCGGACTGGAGCGAGGAGAGGTGGTCCACCAGCGGCTCGACCGCCGCCGGGTAGTTCATCGTGCCGAGAGCCTCTGCGGCGTGGACGCGCAACGAGGCGTGCTGGGAGTTCAGCGCCTCGAGGACCGGGACGATCAGGGCGTCCTCCTGCGCCGCACCGAGAGCGAGGCCGGCGCCGCGGCGCACGCGCTCGTCGACGTCCAGGAGCGCGCGACGGAACAGGGGCTCCAGCTCGGTTCCCGGCGCGAGCCGCCGGAGCGCGAGCGTCGCGAACGCGCGCACGGCCGGGTCCTGGTGCACCAGGTCGGTGCGCAGACGCTCCTCGAGAACCGAGCGCGCGGCCTCGTCGTCGGAGCGCGCGAGTCGCTGCACCGCGACCTCGCGCAGCGTGGGAGATCCCTTGCTGGCCACTGCGAGGAACGCGTCGAGTCGGTTCGTCGGGGGCAGCTCGAACCGGAAGTCCGCGCGGCGCACGACGTCCCGTGCCTCCGCTTGATCGGGTTCCGCGACGAGCACGCGGTCCAGCTGCACGAGCGCTTCCGGGACCAGGCCCGCGTCGACCAGCCAGCTCGCGTACATGGCGCGCCGGGCGGGATCGTCGCGCTCCACCGCGCGTTCGAGGCGTCGCGCTTGCTTCAGGAGCTCCTTCGTGGGCGTGGCGCGGTCGACGCGCTCCGCGGGAAGCAGCACCCAGCCGCTGCGCTGCTCGAGCTCCCACCCACCGTCGACGGCGCGCGCGCGAAGGCGGAGCACGCTGCCGTCCGTCAGGTGCAGCACGTGCTCGGTCGCGCGGGGAGCGCGCGGCAGGTCGAGCTCCTCCTGAGCCACCAGGGGGGCGGCGAGGAGCAGGAGGGCCAGCGAGCCGGAGCGAAGGCGGGGAAGCGGGAAGGAAGCCATGGCGCAGTCACCTCGAATAGAAGGGGGGAGGGACCTGGTTGCCCAAAAAACGATCCAGGCACCGGATCTCGTGTCTCCACTGTGCAAAGGAGCAGGCCGCGGAGCGGCCCGCCCGCCTTCAGGGCAAGCGCAGTGCCAACGGGCCGTCCCGTCCGGTCCAGCGCCAGCGGCAGCGGCGCCGCTCCAGCTCCTCCGCGATCGCGGGCCGGGAAGAGGCGCTGATCCAGATCTCCTCCGGTTTCCAGCGGTCCAGGGCCGCCCCCAGGGCCGCGAAGTCCGAGCCGTGGTGCGGCGCCACCAGCAGCCGGAGCGGTCCCGGGAGCCAGTTCTCGGCCAGGGCGGCCTCCAGGCCCGGTCCCTCGGCGTCGCCCGTCAGGAGGAGGCGCTCGCCCCGCCAGCCCAGCTCGAGCATGCGCGACCCCTCGTTCCCGTCGACGGGACGCCCCCGGACCAGCGTCAACCGGAGCGGTCCGGGGAGGTGCACCCGGGCCCGTCCTCGATCGAGATCCAGGTGCCGCGCAGGGGACGGCCCGGCGCGATCGTGGACGGAGCGCACAGCGGCCTGTTGCGGAAGCGCACCCAGCCAGAGGGGAACGGAAACCCGTTCCAGGAGCTCCGGCAGCACCGCCGCATGGTCCTCGTGGTCGTGCGACAGGCCGATCACGACGCGGTCGACCTCCCACGCTCGAAGCAGGGGGGACAGGGCCTCCTCGCGCAGTCGCGTTCGATCGCGGGAGCCGGCGTCGAACACCAGGGCCGGGATCCCGGGCGCGCGCAGGACCGTGGCGTTGCCGTGTCCGACGTCGAGCGCGAAGAGCTCCAGACCGGCGGGCGCCGCGCTCCAGGGCAGGAGCCACAGGGCCCAGCCGAGCGGCACGATCCTCCCGAGGCTCGGGGAACGGGTCCGGAGGAGACCGAAGGTCCCGAGAACGAGCAGGGCGGTGAGTCCGACGGGGCGCAGCGGGAGGAGCCACGGCGTTCCCGGGAGCGTGTCGCCCGCCTCGAGCAGACGCACCCAGGCCTCCGCCGTGCCTCGCAGGAGCGGCGCGAGCGGCTCTCCCGGCAGCACGACCTCCAGCCACGAGAGCGCGAGCAGCGCGCCGACGAAGGGAACGCTCGCGGGCGTCGTCAGCAGACTCGCGGGGGCGAGCTCGCCGAAGTGCGTGGCGACCCAGGGCAGCGTCGCGAGCATCGCGCAGGCGGAGGCGGCGAGGGCCCACCGCGCGGCGCGCAGCGTGCGCGCCACACAGGCCGCGGCGAGCGCGCGCGGAGCGGAGGCGAGCGGGGCCAGGCGAGCCTCGTTCCACCCGGGCCGTGGCCGCCAGCAGCGAGCGAGTCCTGCGGCGAGCGGAGCCGTACCGAGGAGCAGGCCGAGCGTCGCGGCGTAGGAGAGCTGCAGCGACAGGCGCTCCAGGCCGGCGGGGGCGGACAGCACCTCGAACAGGAGCGCGAGGCTCCAGACGGACAGACCGTCGGCGCGCCGGAAGGCGGAACATCGCTCGTCGCCGTCGCGCGCGAACAGCTCGCCGGCCCAGGCGAGACCGAGAGCGCAGGCGGCCCGCGTGACCGGTTCGCCTGCGCCGACGAGCACCACGTAGCCGCCCAGCAGCGCGAGCCGTAGAGCGAGCTCCAGCGCGAGGCCCGCTCGACCCGGCCGACCCGCGCGCTGGCCGAGGCCCGCGCGCACGAGCAGACCGCGCAGCAGCCGAACGAGCGGGACGAGCAGGAGCGCAGCGAACAGGGCGACGTGCAGGCCCGAGACCGCCAGCAGGTGTCGCACGCCCGTGCGCGTGAAGAGACCGACGAGCTCGGGAGAGAGCTCCGCGCGGTCTCCGAGGACCAGCGCCTGCAGGAGTCCGCGCGCGCGCCCCGGGCTCTCCGCAGCGCGGAGACGCGCACGGATCGCCGCGCGCAGGGCTCCCTCCCGGGCCGGGGGAGCGTTCCAGGCGACGACCCACTCGTCCGCCCGCACGCGTCGCAGCGGGCCCGTCCTCTTTCGGCTCCGCGCGCCCGGCACCGGTCCGCGGGGCCACGGCATCGGTTCCTCTCCGGGCAGGAGCACGACCTCGGTGCCCTCCGGCGGTGGGGGCACGTCGAGCTCGAGCGTGAGGGGCGTCCCGGAGCCGCACAGGCGGCCGCTGCGCGGTCCCAGAGACCTCCAGGTGCCGTGCAGCGGTTCCTCGTGCGACGCGCGCACTGCCGCGGTCCGCCCGTCGACCGGAGACCTGCAGGCGTCCAGGAGCCCGAGCGCGCTCACGAGCGCGACCCAGGCGGCGACGAGCGCACGACCTCGCCAGCAGCCCAGGGCCCAGAGCACGAGGCATCCGGTGGCCCAGGCGAGCGGATGTCCCGCCAGCGCGTTCCCGATCCGCGCCGCGCCGACGGCGAGGAGCGCGAGCGGCAGCAGCGGGCGCCGCTGCCAGGCGTCGTCCCAGGTCCGCTGCCAGGCCTCGAGCGGGTTCCGCGGGGCGAGTGGATCCACGCACGAGGGACCGAACGAAACCCGGAGCGGTTGCGCGGCGCGCTCCGTAGAATCCGCCCATGGCGTCCCACTTGCTGTTCCCGGGTACCTTCGACCCGCCGACCCTCGGTCACGTCGACCTGGTGCGCCGCGCCCTGGAGCTGTTCGACCGCGTCACGGTCGGGCTCGCCGAGCACCCGAGCAAGCAGGCGCTCTTCACGGCGAAGGAGCGGGCGGAGCTCTTCGAGGCCTGCACGCACGGCTGGGAGGGCGTGGAGGTGGTCGTGATTGACGGACTCGTCGTCCAGGCCTGCGAGGCCCACGGCTGCGACGCGATCCTGCGCGGCGTGCGGTCCGGCTCCGAGTTCGACTACGAGGCGCGCATGGCGATCACGAACCGGCGGCTCCAGCCGGGCTTCGAGACCGTGCTGCTCGTGACCTCTCCGGAGCTCGTGCACGTGACCTCGACCGTGGTGCGTCAGATCGCGGCGATGCAGGGCGACGTGGGGCACCTGGTGCCCGAGCCCGTGAACGAGGCGCTGCTGCGCCGCTTCCGAGGCTAGGGGACCCCGCGGTGCAGCGGTCGCGGGGGGGGGGGAGGACTCCCTCGCGTTCCCGCCGCCAGCCGTTGCCGCGGTCCGGACGCGCCTCCATAATGCTTCGCCTTTTCCTCCGAGGACTCCTCATGACCGACCGCAAGATCGTCGCCACGAAGGGCGCGCCGGACGCCATCGGCCCCTACAGCCAGGCCGTCGTCGCCGGCGGGCTGGTGTTCTGCTCCGGCCAGGTCGCCTTCGACCCTTCGACGATGGAGATCGTCGAGGGAGGCGTGCAGGCCGAGACCCGCCAGTGTCTGCAGAACCTCACGGCCGTCCTCGAGGAGGCCGGCTCGAGCCTCGCGCGCGCGCTGCGCATGACGGTCTACCTCAAGGACATGAACGACTTCGCGGCGGTCAACGAGGTGTACGGCACCTTCTTCGACGCCGAGCCGCCGGCTCGCGTCTGCATCGAGGCCTCGCGCCTTCCCAAGGACGTCGCGGTCGAGATCGACTGCATCGCGCTCGTCGGATGAGTCTCGCCTGCGGCATCGTCGGTCTCCCGAACATCGGCAAGACCTCCGTCTTCAACGCGGCCACGGGCGCGGGAGCGGAGCGTGCGTCCTACGCCTTCAGCACTGTCGAGCCGAACGTCGCCGAGGTCGACGTTCCGGACGACCGGCTCGCGAAGATCAACGGGTTCATCGAGACCCAGAAGATCGTCCCCGCCAAGGTGAAGATCGTCGACATCGCCGGTCTCGCCGAAGGCGCCTCGCAGGGCGAGGGGATGGGGAACAAGTTCCTCGGCCACATCAAGGAGACCGACGCCCTGATGCAGGTGGTGCAGTGCTTCGACCGCGCGGACCTCGCGCGCGAGAAGCCGGTCAACCCCAAGGGCGACATCGAGGCGCTGGAGATCGAGCTGGCGCTGGCGGACTTCGAGACGGTCTCGCGCAACGCCGACCGCGTCGCGAAGAAGGCGCGCACGGGCGACAAGGACGCGATCTTCGAGGGCGAGGTCTTCGCGAAGGCGAAGGGCTTGCTCGAGGACGGCGTCCAGCTCCGCACCGTCGAGTGGACTCCGGAAGAGCGCGCCGCCCTGCGCCCGCTGTTCCTCTTGACGATCAAGCCCGTGCTGTACCTCGCCAACGTCGGCGACGACGACTTCGCCGGAGAAGGAGAGCACGCGCAGGCCGTCGCGCGACACGCCGAGGAGGTCGGCGCGCGCTGGCTGCCGATGTGCGCCGACATGGAGTGCGAGCTCGCCGCCATGGAAGCGGACGATCGCGCGATGTTCATGGACGACCTCGGGATCGAGGAGCTCGCGCTCCCGCGCCTGCTCGCGTCCACCTACGACCTCCTCGGCCTGCAGACCTACTTCACGGCGGGCGAGAAGGAGATCAAGGCCTGGACGATCGAGAAGGGCGACACGGCGCCCGTCGCGGCCGGCAAGATCCACACGGACTTCCTGAAGGGCTTCGTGCGCGCCGAGGTCTACTCCGTCGACGACCTCGTGGAGCTGGAGACCGAGGCCGCCATCAAGAACGCCGGCAAGCTGCGCGTCGAGGGCAAGGACTACGTGATGCAGGAAGGCGACGTCTGTCACTTCCTGGTCAACCGCTGAGCAGAGCGGGCCGGGCCGTCTTGACGGTTCGCCCGAGTCCGACGAAGGTGGCGGCGTGAAGCTCGCCGCGCTGTTCTGCCTGCTCCTCGGTCTCGGAGCCTTCGCTCCTCCCGTGGAGCGCGATCGCTCGTCGTCTCGACGGCCCAACGTCCTGGTCCTGGTGGCCGACGACATCTCCGATCGGGATCTGGACCACCTGAACACGCCGGCGGTGGACTGGCTGGCGAGCCGTGGCGTCCGCTTCCGGCGCGCCTACGGCGCCCCGGTCTGTTCCCAGGCGCGTCGCGCGCTGCAGTTCGGTGAGTTCTTCTCGCGGGACGCCGGGGGACACTGCGGCTTCTGGCGCGCGCGCGCTCCCTCGATGCGACAGCCGAACCTCGCTCGGCTGTTCTCGTCCCAGGGGTACGCGACCGGATTCTTCGGCAAGTGGCACCTCGGCTCCTATCCCGGTGCGTCGCAGGGGTTCCCGTGGCAAGAGGTCGTGCGCCGCCACGGCTACGACACCTGGCGCGCGGGGATTCCGCAGAACGTGGACGCGTGCGTCGGCGGTTCTCCCAAGAACTACTGGCGCTGGCAGCGGGTGGACGACGACAGCGTGCGCACGGAGACGCGCTACGTGACCGACGCGATCCGCGACGCGTTTCTCGGCTGGACCGAGGAGGTGCGCGGGACGCCCTGGTTCGCGACCGTCAGCTTCCAGTCGCCGCACCGCCCGTTCCACGATCCGCCGCACCGACCGCTCGTGCTCGGAGGCCCGCGCGCGAAGTACGAGGCGATGGTCGAGTACCTCGACATCGTGATCGGGGAGATCCTCGCGACCCTGGATCTCCGGGACACGGTCGTGCTGTTCGTGGCGGACAACGGCACGCCTTCCTCGGTCCCCGGACCGGGGCAAGCGGCGAACCGCGTGAAGCAGACCACCTACGAGGACGGCATCCGCGTGCCGATGGTCTGGGCCGGACCGGGAATCCCTGCCGGGCGCGAGTCGACGGCGTTGTTCCCGCTGGTCGACGTGCTCCCGACCTTCGCCGCCGCGCTCGGCGTCAAGGTGCGCGAGGGGCACGTCGACGGCGTCTCCCAGGCGCGGGTGCTCGCGGACCCGACCCAGGCCATGCGCGCACGACTCTTCGCCGGCGTGGACAACGCGACGACCACCGATCACGCGGTCGTGACGCCGCGGTTCAAGTACCGCGAGACCCAGGGGGTGCCGTCGCTCTTCGACCTCGCGGCGGATCCCTTCGAGGAGGCCGACCTGGCCGCCGACCCCGCGTGGAAGGGCGTCCGGGCCACGCTCGCCCAGGAGCTCGCACGGTTCCGCGCGGGCCTCTGAGCGCGCCGGGCCTCACTCCGCGGTGGATCCCCGGGCGCGTCGGGCGCGTGGGGCGCAGGCGTGGCCGAGCAGCCGCCGCACGAGGAACCCGAGGTCGGCGAGATAGCGCCCGGTGAGCCGTCCGGGCTCCTGCGTCCAGCGGAACAGCCACTCGAGCCTTGCCCGCTGCCAGACGCCGGGTGCGCGACGCCGCGTACCCGCGAGGAAGTCGAGGGTCGCGCCGATCCCGAGGGACAGTCGCGCGCCCGTCTGCGTGCCGTAGCGCGAGAGGAAGAGGTCCTGCTTCGGGCACCCCAGCGCCACGAGCAGGAGGTCCGTCCTCCGTGCGGAGACGTCCTCGGCCAGCTCGGTGCAGTGAGCCTCGTCGTCCAGGTCGACTCGACCGGTGTAGGAGCCGCAGACGCGGGGGAACAGACCGCGCGCGTGGAGCTTGGCCTCGAGCTTCTGGAGCGTCCCCTCGCTCGCTCCGAGGAAGTACACGCGCGCTCCGGTCCGAGCGGCCTCCTCGAGCAGCGGCCAGACGAGGTCGGAGCCGGCGACGCGCTCGGGAACCTGGAGTCCGGCGAGGCGCGCGAGCCAGACCACGGGATGCCCGTCGGCCGTGACGTGATCGGCGGTGCGGAGCGCACGGAGGAGCTCCGGGTTCGTCTCGCACTGGGTCAGGAAGCTCGTGTTGACCGTGGCCACGCGGCGACAGCCGGGCGCGGCCAGCCAGGTCTTCAGCTTCGCCAGCGTCCGCTCGAAGGACACGGGCTGGATCGGGATCCCGGAGAGCAGAGCCGTCATGACGGCAGTCCTCCGGTCTGCGCGGTCCACCCTCCTCCGCAAGTCCACTTCGGCCGCGCCAACTCTCGATAGAGAGAGACGGCTCGGGCCGCCATTCCGGTCCAGGTGTACTCGTGCTCCACGCGGGCGCGTGCGTTGTGCCCCAGGCGTCGCCGACGGTCCTCGTTGCGCTCCAGGTGCGAGATCGCGTGCGCGAGCCCTTCGACGAGCTCGTCGGGGCTCCCGCAGGCCACGCGGATCCCTGCCTCCGGCGTCACGGTCTCGACCGGACCGCCGTGGTCGGCGACGACGACCGGGAGTCCGGCCGCCATTCCCTCGAGAACGACGGCTCCTCCGGACTCGCGGACGGAGGGCAGGACGAGCACGTGGCTCTTGCGGAGCCAGGTGCGAACCTCGTGCTGCGGGACTGCACCGTGCCACAGGACCCGGGAGCCCAGTCCGAGCGCGCGCGCCTCGCGTTCCAGGTCCTGTCGCTGCCGCCCGTCCCCGACGACGTCCAGCACGACCCGCTCGTGGTCGAGGCGTGCGAGCGCTTGCAGGAGGTAGCGCAGACCCTTGTAGGCGACGAGGCGTCCGAGGAACAAGAGCCGCAGGGGGCCCTCCGTCCGCTCGGGAGGCGTGCCCAGGAGGTCGTCCTCGACGGCGTTCTCGCACAGGACTCGTGCCCGGTCCCGGTGCCGGATCGGCAGCGTCTCCCGCGTGCGTTCGTTCGCGACGAGGATCCGGTCGACCGCGTCGAAGGAGCGACTTCCCCAGCGCAAGAGCCGCGCGAGTCCCCGCAGGCGGAGGCCCGCCTCGGAGCCCACGCCGCGACGCAGCCGAAAGCCCGCGGGCAGGCTCATGCCGCCGTTCACGGGGCCGATCACCAGAGGGACCCCGAGACGCCCCATGACCGTGGGGTAGCGCGGCGAGATGGGGGAGACGCGGTGGACGACGTCCACCCCGTCGTCACGCACGAGACGGCGCAGCAGCCGCGTGGCGCCGCGGTGGAACGCCGCCTGCGCGATCGTCTCGAAGAGCAGCCGGTTCAGGCTCCCCGGATCCGGGAAGAGCCAGTCGTTGAGTCGCTGGACGCGGCGCGCCGTACGCTCGGTGTCCACGTAGAGGACCCGAGCGTCGAGGGTCCGTTCCTCGATCGCGGCGCGGTTCCGGACGTGGGTGATCAGCGTCAGGTCGACCAGGGGGGCCAGGTGCTTGGCCCAGCGCCACCCGATCAGCGGCTCGCTGGTCAGCTCAGGGTTCGCGTGGTGCGCGACGAGCGCGATTCTCGCAGTGCGATTCATCGCACGACCCCCCGCGTCAGACCGAGGAGCCGGTTCCACTGCCAGGTGTGCAGGTCGCGCCGGAACGCGCGCGAGCCATAGCGCTCGTCGCCGCGGAGCCAGGCGCCGAGGAAGCCGGCGAAGATCAGGAGTCCGCCGAGGAAGCGCGGCTTCTCCCGCATCCGCCAGAGGGCGCTCGCGGCGACGTAGAGCGGATGGGAACCGAGGAACCACTGTCCCCGACCCCAGCGCAGGCGTCCGACCAGGACGTTGCGCTCGGAGGAGCCCATGAGCCGGTGGTGGAGGATCGCCAGGTCCGCATCCTCGAAGCTGCGCGTCTTCCAGCCACAGCGACGGGCCTGGTGGAAGTCGATCCCGTCCCACATGACGCGCGGGACGAAGCCTCCGATGTCCTCGAAGGTCTCCCGTCGGTAGAGCTTCCACTGACCGGCGACCATGTCGTCGATCATGAACTCCTCGACGCGTCCGTCGCTGTCCTCGCGGTAGACCTTGCCGCTCAGCGCGCCCAGCTCGGGATCGTCGGCGAACTTCTTCATCGCGGTCTCGAGGTAGCGCGGTCCGACCGTGACGTCGGCGTCCATCTTGGCCACGTAGTCGTAGTCCCCTTCGTACCAGGATCGTCCGTACTCGAACGCGTGGATCACGCCGGAACCGAGCACGCGCTGGCCCCGGTCGCGTCGACGGAGCACGCGAATCCAGTCGTGTTCCCGCGCGGCTCGCTCGGCGATCGCGAACGTCTCGTCCGTCGAGCCGTCGTCGACGATCACCCAGCACGCCGGGTGTTGCGACTGTCCGACGATCGACTCGATGACGCGCGGGAGGAAGTGGGCTTCGTTGCGGGCGGGCGTCACGATGAGGACGCGTTCCCCTCGGGTTGCCTGAGCTTCTTTCATGCCCTTCGGGAAGCAGGCGGCGTGCCAAGCGCGTAGACCTGCCCACGGGTCGCTCCGGTGGCCGCAGGGAGCCCCGCGTCTCGCTCGGGAGCACTCCCCGAGAGAGCCACCGCCTCGTTCTGAAACACCCGAGAGAGACGTCGAGCGTTCCCCCGCAGGTCGTACTCGGTCCGGACGGTGTCCCGGGCCTGGCGCGCCAGTCGCTGCGCGAGCTCCGCGCCCTCGAGGACGCGGTCGAGAGCCGCGGCCAGGGCCTCGGAGTCCTCCGGTTCGACCAGGAGTCCGTTCTCGCCGTGGCGGATCAACTCCGGGATCCCCGAGATGCGGGTGGAGATGCAGGGGACCCCGCTGGCCATGGCCTCCATCAGCGCCACCGGGATGCCGTCCAGGTCGCCGTCCGGAGCCCGACGACAGGGGAGGACGAAGGCGGCCGCGTGGGCGAGCCGACGCTGGATCTCCTCCGTCGAGACCGCGCCGAGGAAGGTGACGCGATCCCCGACCCCGCGGTCCTCGGCCAGGCTCTGCAGCTCCGTCCCGAGCGGGCCGTCTCCGGCCACGACCAGCCGCACCGGCGCCTTCACGTGACGCAGGCTCTCGATCAGGACGTCGATGCCCTTCTTGGAGACGAGGCGGCCGACCGTGAAGACGACGGGATCGCCGCTCGCGCGCCCCGGAGTCCTCGGGACGAACTTCGACGTGTCGACTCCGCAGCGGATGACGTCGACGGAAGCGGCTCGCTGGGCGAGTCCCTCGAGGAACGCGCGGTTCCGGTTCGAGATGGTGACGAACCGAGACGCCCGAGCGAGCTTCTCCGCGAGCAGCGGTCGGTCGACGTAGATGTCGTTCGCGTGCGCGGTGACCGAGAACGGGATTCCGGCGGCCAGCGCCGCGTACATCCCGACGGACGCCGGAGCGTTCGCGAAGTGGACGTGCAGGTGCTCGATGCCGAGGTCTTGAAGCTGAGCGGCCAGCGAGAGCCCGGCGAGGGCTTGCAACGGGATCGTCCAGCGGCGGCGTGCTTCGCCTCGCACCACGTCTCGAGCGCTGAGAACGAGAGTCCGCAGGGCACGGACCGGATGCCGTGCCGCGAAGCGCACCGCGTTCCGAAGCAGGGTCTTCCGGTCGCCGTAGACCGTGCGCGTCCGGGCTCGGAGAGCCTCGCCGTCGGCGGCGATCGAGCCGGAGGCGACCGCGCGGAGGCTGAACGGCACGACCGGCACCCCGGTCTCGCGCTCGATCGCGAGGAGTTCGCGGAACACGAAGGTGCAGGAGACGGACGGGATCTCGGGAGCGAGGTAGGCGAGCTTCACAGGACGAACCTCCGGTTTCGGCGGGCCAGGAGCACACGGAGTGCTCCCAGGAGCTGCGGGAACTTCACCGCGTAGACGTGCACCGCGTGGAGCCAGGCGTTCCCCTGGGTCATGCCGCTGCGTCGGTCGAGCAGGAAGCGCCGCAGGAGCAGGGCGAGGCAGGCGGTGAGCGGAAGGACGAGCAGTCGCGGGTCCACGAGCAGCGCGCCCGTGACCGCGACCGCCACGAGGAGCGGGAAGGCGAAGCGCTGCAGCATGAGCCGTCGATCCTGGAAGCGCGTCCCGACGATCGCCGCGGAGCGCCCGACGGCGACGGCCCGTCGCCACCAGTCGCGGACGTCTCGAAGGCCGAGCTCGTGCAAGACCATGTCCCGGGCGAGGGTCTCCACCCGCAGACCCTCGGCGAGGGCGCGGCGGTAGAGGTCCGGATCCTCGCCGACCTCGAGCTCCTCGTCGAAGCCCCCCAGGCGCAGGAAGCTCGATCGCTTCCAGAGGGCGGCTCCTCCCAGGGAACCGGTGCGATGCCCGTCCGCACACCAGTCGAGGCCGAACGCGCGGCTCCAGAGCGAGGCCCCCTGGAGACGTTCGACGATCCTCCCGCCGAGAGCGTCCAGGCCCGCGCGCTCCGCGCGCTCCACGGCCGTACCCAGCCATCTCGGGCACAGGGTCATGTCGCCGTCGACGAAGTGCACCCAGCGACCCCGAGCGAGCTCCGCGCCCCGGTTGCGGGCCTTCGCCGCGTTCGACGTGGTCCGTGGAAGCACGTGCGTCCGCGCACCGGCCGCGATCGCGAGCATCGGACTGCCGTCCGTGGAGCCGCTGTCGACGTACAGGACCTCCGCTCGCAAACCGGCACCCTGTGCCTCGCGTCGCGCCGAACGGATGGCTCGCGCGACGTGGGCTCCCTCGTTGCGACCGATGACGACGATGGACACCTGCAGGCTCATCGGCTGACCTCCGGACGGACGCGGTCGTAGCCCGCGCGCAGGGCGTGCAGGAGCTCCACCGCCGCGGAGCTCAGGAGGCCGAAGTGTTTCTGGAAGTAGCGGCGCCGACTGCGCACGTACTCGGTCGCGATGCATCCGTTGCGGATCGTGCGGCCGGTCCGCTTCGCGGACAGCGCGCCGTCGTGGCGGACGCGGACCGTCGGCAGCTGGTGGACCTGCCAACCGGCCTGCCGCGCGCGCAGGCACCAGTCGGTCTCCTCGTAGTAGAGGAAGAACTTCGTGTCGAACCCGCCGACCAGTTCCCAGGCGTCCCGCCGGACGAGCAGACACGCCCCGCTGATCCAGTCCGCCGCGTGCGCAGCGTCCGCCGGACCGTGGAGCGGCGGCTCACTGACACCCGCACGACCCTCAAAGCGCCCACCCTGACCCATTTTACAGGCTTTAACATTCAAAGCCTTGTTCCTTTTTATCAGCCTTGTAGGATGATGTGGTGAGGGGCGTTCCTGGTGCGTTTTTCACACCCTAAAACCCGCTCGGGGCTGGCATCTGCATACGACAGGCCGGTCTTTCTGGCGGGTTTGTGCGTCTATTTGTGCGCCTATTTGTTCGTCTAAGAGCATTGCTCAACCACGAATGTGAAAGAAAAAGAAAACTGCACTCTGGCGCTGAAGATGGCCGCCTCTTAGAACGGCATGCTGTGTCGACGCAATAAATCCACGACCTTGTCGCTTAACTCTTTACTGAACTCAAGATCGAAGGCATCGATATCGACGCCGAGCTGCTCCAAACTAGTAGCGCCAATGATCGTCGACGTGACGCCCTCGACGGTATCAATCCACTTCAACGCAAGCTGCGTGACGCTGAGATCGTACTCCTCGGCCAGCGACTTATAGGCCTTGACCGCTGCAGTCATCTCCTCAGTATCTCGGAACAAACCCTGTCGCTGCGTCAGCGTCCAGCGAGAGCCCTCGGGACGACTTCCATCGAGGTATTTACCCGTTAACGCGCCGCCGGCCAGTGGCGACCACGGCAAATAGGCAACATCATCCATCACACACTGCTCCATCAGGTAGGGATGGTCTTTGGTGCAAAGAAGATTGAACTCATTCTGGACAGATACCATTAATGGCAGGCTTTCAGACTCGGCGATCTGCTTGTATCGACCCACACCCCAGGGTGTTTCGTTAGACAGGCCACAGTAGCGGATTTTTCCCGCATCCACGCACTGCTTGAGCCCGCGCAGCACATCACGGATACCTGCGTCTTCAGCATCGGCATTGGTGTTAGCGAACGGGACTTTGCCCGGCCAATGACGGCCAAAGTGAGGATACTGCCGATTTGGCCAGTGTATCTGGTAAAGGTCAATGTAATCGGTCTGCAAGCGCGCGAGGGAGGCGTCCACCGCCTTGATAATGGAGGCGCCATTGACGGGGCCGCCCTCTCGGATCCATGGCAAACCAATACCTGCAATTTTGCTCGCCAAGACGATATCCCCGCGCTTGGCC
Organism: uncultured Planctomycetaceae bacterium; assembly: GCA_964509445.1. Classification (GTDB taxonomy): domain Bacteria; phylum Planctomycetota; class UBA1135; order UBA1135; genus CAZDYS01. The sequence continues at coordinate 3,923 of CAZDYS010000005.1, read as the reverse complement.
GAATTACGAGAAAGCCAGTCACCAATAATCGACTCTGTACCGCCATAGCTCTCAGGGGTTGGCGGTATGGAGTACATCTCAGCGGTGTCCATAAAGTTAATGCCCTTATCGAGCGCGAAGGCGATTTGCTCATCGGCATCCTGCTGGGTATTCTGCGTACCCCAGGTCATCGTCCCCAGACAGACGCGGGAAACATCGATACCGGTGGAGCCTAATTTTGAGTATTTCATTGCTAGCGGGTGCCTCGTATTTTTGTTTATGCCTGCCAGGCGTTGTCTCTGACTCTTTTCTATGCTCGTGAAAGGCCTCAAAGAGAGGAAACAGCTTGAAGTGGCAAACAACATCCAGATCGGAACCGACGTTATCAAAAGCGCGTAGTCGTGTAAAACGCAACAGCGGTTTTTCAACGGGGCGGCATGTTGTCGCCGGGTTCTTTGCCACCCTATCTTCATTTGCGCCACGCTTTATTGCCACCCAAATAACGCTCACACTGCTGCTCAAGCTGAGCGTAGCGTACGCGGACAGCAACTCCGCTTGCAAATCTAAGAGCGAGCCTTGCACCGAAACCATTACCATCGCGAGCGCGGCAAACTTCACGCCCACACTTCGAGAACTTGCCGCACAATTTCAACAACAGCAAATGCCCGGCCTCGCGATCAACATCGTATCCGGCTCCTCAGGCAAGCTCACGACGCAAATCCTGCAGGGCGCACCCTTTGATTTGTTTTTTTCCGCCGATCAGCAAACCATTAACCGCCTGATCGATGCCGGGGTAGCAAGCGCCAAGAGCAGAGTAAGCTATGCCCGCGGACAATTGATTTTGGTCAGTCACAACCCACAGATTGGCTCACCAGAGCAAGCGCTTCACAACAGCCGCTTCAATAAAATAGCAATCGCCAACCCCAGGCTTGCACCCTACGGACGTGCCGCGCTCAAGGCACTGCAATCAGCTTTACCAGAACAAGACCTGTCAGACAGGCTATTGAAGGGAGAAAATGTGACGCAAGCTTATCAGTTTGTTTTGTCTGCTAATGCCGATCTAGGCTTCGTGGCGGCATCACAGCTGATCATCGCGAATAAGAATGCGCAGGTCGGCAGCCAATCATCGATGCAATATTGGACGGTGCCGCAAGAACTTTACACGCCCATCTTGCAGGACGCGGTGGTGATTAACAGACCCAGCCCATCAACAGCACAGCGATTTCTCGATTACCTGAGCTCCCCTTCTGCACAGTCCACACTCAAACGCTACGGCTATCTTCCCGGCAACGTACACTGATCGCTGCGCAACTAACAGTAATCTAAAGTGGCGATTTAAATCGCTACGGCGAGTGCCTCCCGATCGAGAATTTTTATTTGCCTGTAACCTAGCGACAGCACGCCCGACTTCTGCAGTGCATCCAAAGCCTTGCCTACGCTAACTCTGGATAGTCCCAGCACTGCCGCTAGATCACTTTGCCGAATGGGAATAACGTCACCATCAAACTGACCTGCTACCAGATAACGCCAAAGCTGCCTCGCCACTCGAGCCTCGGCGGTCAATGTGCGCAGATCATTGGCAAACTCGAGGGCGTCATACAGCCTAGCGGTCAGTGACTGCAGGAGATTCGCGGCAAACGTCGGGTATTGCACCACAAGCCACTCAAAGCGATTTTTACTGATCTCAAGTATGACGGTATCACCAATGGCCTCGGCATCATAAGCTCTGGGCCGCCCCGCAAACAGCGTTGCCTCTCCAAAGCAGTGACCCTCGCGCAAAATACTCGTTTCAATGTAGTCACCCGCTTCGGTATACAGGCCGAATCTGACCGCGCCACTGAGGATCAGGGAAAGCCCAGCCTGCGCGCTGCCCCGGGAATGGACTAGCCGGGCATCCGTAAAATGCCGCCTGCTGCCGTTTTGCAGGAGCACGGATTTAATGTCTTCATCGAGAAGCGTGAGCAATGGCGGCGAGAAGTGGAAATCCATCGGGTGAGTCTAAATGCTAAATTTTTAGCATTCAAGGGCGGCGATGGCGGTTAATATGGTCCGCATCATCCAAACGCAAGCGGGCACGTCACTATGGAAAAGCTGGCCATCTACTGCATTTTTCTCTCATTCGCAGCACTGGAGCTGTTTAAAACCCGACTATTCCAGAAATCGCGACAGACCCGCAGCGACGCCATTGTAGAAGTCGTCAGCACAGTCACGCTGCTTGGGTTCACCCAACCGATGGTTCTGCTAGCCGGCGGCTTACTCGCTAGCTTCCTGCTGCCAAACAGCGCAGGCGCGCTACAGGACATACCGCTGCTCGCCGCCGTGGCGCTGCTGCTGATCTTCGAGGACATGATGCAATACTGGTGGCATCGTCTCTCGCATACAGTTCCCTGGCTGTACAAGCTGCATCGACCACACCACAACGCTGAGTACATGTCCATTCGCATCGTCTACAGAAACAATATCTTTTACTACGCAATGATGCCGAGCCTGTGGTTTTCCGGTGCCTTGATTTATCTCGGACTGGGCTGGGCCTATGCAGGCTTCCTGATTGTCAAACAACTCGTCGTTATCGGCGCCCACAGTGACGTAAGATGGGATGCTGCGCTGTACAAGAAACCGTGGTTGTCTCCGATCATGTGGATAGTAGAACGAACGATATCGACGCCTGCGACTCACGCCGCACACCACGGCAAGTTTGCCTCGGACCCCGCAACAAACTACAAGGGCAATTATGGCAACCTGCTCTTTTTCTGGGACGTATTATTCGGCACCGCAAAGATCACGCGCAGCTACCCCGAGCGCTTTGGCGTGGAAAACCTGCCTGAGACCAGCTCCGCAGAGCAACTACTCTGGCCACTGATCAGCACCTCAGCCCCCATCACCGCAGAGCACAACAACGCCGAGAGCAGAAGCTAAGCCGCAATGCAGCAATCGCGGCATTGCCATCAGCTCGCCGTTGCCATGGACTCGGCAATGCCACAAAGGCGAGAGCATCATGCATCTGCACCCACCGACTCAACGCTGATAGGCGCGACGCAGCTACGTTATACTGGGACCAAATCTGGATAAAGCCCAACTGGCAAGGCCCCACCAACAACAATGCTCTCCCTCAGCCCGACCGAATTGGCGGCGATCTCATTAACCTTGAAGCTGGCGTTCGTCACCACCTGCTTGCTCATCTGTCTGGGCACACCGATTGCACTGTGGCTTAGCGGTACCCGCTCGCGTTTGCGTTCGGTGGTTGCTGCGGTGGTCGCGATGCCACTGGTGTTACCGCCGACGGTGATTGGATTTTATCTACTGCTTGCCATGGGCCCGAATGGACCAATAGGTAGCGTAACGACAGCTCTAAACCTGCCATCGCTGGCATTCAGCTTTCCGGGCCTTGTCATTGGCTCCATGATTTATTCGCTACCCTTTGTCGTGCATCCAATCCAGAATGCGCTCGCCTCGGTCGACTATCGATTACTGGAATCTGCATCTGCAATGGGCGCCAACCCAACTCAGCGATTCCTCAAAGTCAGCCTGCCTCTCGCCAAAAGCGGATTTGTGACGGCAGCCGTGCTGGGTTTTGCCCATACGATCGGCGAGTTCGGCGTGGTGCTCATGATCGGCGGCAATATCCCCGAGCAAACACAGGTGATTTCCGTACTCCTCTACGAGCACGTCGAAGCATTTGACTATGCCAAAGCCAACTCTCTCGCTCTTCTGTTAATCATTTTTTCCTTCATATCGCTGCTTATTCTTTACAGCGCTAACGTAAAAGCGAAAGGGCGCGACCTGCGCTCACCACTATAAGGAAACTCTGATTTATTCCATGATGGTCGAGACAGAGACTTGTGCACCCCAGGGTGGTCTCTCTTGCTTCGCAATTCACCTTCCGGTTCATTCCGCAAGACGATTCGCGCAGGGAATACCCAAAGCACTCGCTGCGCTCGCGGGGC
>CAZDYS010000004.1:18434-28648 GCA_964509445.1 uncultured Planctomycetaceae bacterium | reverse complement strand
GTCGCCGGTCTTCTCCCAGTGGGCGAAGTTCCGGGAGAGGGCTTCGAACGTCGGTTTGGCGAGGGTCTGCATGGCTCTGGGGATCCGGTGGTTCGGCCGGTCGGAAAACGGGGCGCGTACCTTAACGCCCGGCCGCGGGATCCGTGCACCCCGGCTCGCACTCAGCCCCGAAGCAGCACGCCCTCGGAGACGTAGCCCGCGAGAAAGCGCTCCAGCGCCTCGGGAGTCGCGCCCTTCCGCCTGGCGAAGTCGGCACGCGCGCTGGTCGCCAGGGGGATCGCGGCGAGGGCCAGGAGCTCGTCCACCGGCGGCTGTAGGAGCTCGACCGCGACGTCGGCGATGGCGTGGACGCTGGGCGGCTCCTGGGCCCGCAGCAGCACCCGTTCCTGACCGGGAGCGAGGCAGGCGACCGCGGGTCCGTCCTCGCCACGCAGGTCGCGTGCGAGCTCCGCCGCGAGGTCCATCGTGCCGGCCCGGAGCGCGACGATCCGCACCAGCGGCGAGAGGATCAGCTCCCCCTCTCCCAGAGGCGTCACGGTCGGCGTCCGCAGCTCGCGCACGGCGTCGCGTCGCAGCGCGACCATCGCGCGCTCCAGCGTGACGATCGCCGCGAGCACCGGGTCGTTCGTCTCCTCCGCCCGGCGCGCCGCGTAGGCGCCGAAGGCGAGCGGGAGACGTCCCTCCTTCCGCAACGCCTCGTGGAACTCCGCCGAGGAGGCGAACGCGCCCAGGAACGAGGCGGCGTCCTCCGAGCGCGCGGCGGCGGCGAGCGCCAGTCGGTATTCCGAGGACGCGTTTCCGAGGATCTGGGTGCGGCGCTTGCCGCCGGGGTCCGCGCGCAGCGCGCGTTCGTCCAGCCCCTCGATCCGTGCGAGCTCCTCCTGTGTCAGGTCGCTCGCGCGGACGGCCTCCGGCTCCCGCGCCAGGAGGGCTCGCGCGAACTCCGGATCCGCCTGCATGCGGAACAGCGTGCGTTGCAGCGCGCGGTGGTTCACGAGGGCGCACTCTCCAGGCGTTCCGCCAGCGTGCGGAAGACCGGCAGCACGTCCTCCGCGCGGTTCCGCTCGCCCTCGAAGACGAGCGCCTTCAGGTTCGTCGCCCGCGGCAGGACGTGCTCGAGGATCGTCCACGTGGCGTCGAGCACGTTCGTTCCGTGGTCGTCCTCGATGAACGTACGGCCACCCTCCTCGAACGGCGTCCCGCCGGCGACGTGCATCTCGACCACCCGCTCGAGCGGGAACGAGTCCAGCCCCGTCAGGGGATCGTGATCGCGCACGTGCTGGAACACCGCCAGGTGCGCGACGTCCAGCAGCATGCCGCTGTCGGCCTGCGTGACGACCTCGGCGTAGTACTCGAGGAGATGCATGCGCCCCAGGTAGAGGTGGGCGGGCGGGTTCTCCGGGAGCACCTCGAACCCGGTCTCCTCGCGCAGCCTGCGGACCGAGCGGGCCATCGCCGCGGCGCTCTCGGGCTCGAGGACGGGAGGAGCGAGGACGCCGTGCCCGCGCTCCCGCGGACCGACGTGCCACAGCCCGGCGTCGCCACACAGCCAGGCGGCTCCCACCTCTCGCGCGAGCTGCGCCGTGTCGCGAATCCAGGCGTCGTCGAGGTCCTCTTCCTCCTCCAGGTTGACGTCGAGGAAGTGGTAGGTGACCGGCAGCCCGCGCTCCACCCACTGGGCGGCGTCCGCGTCGACGCCGCGCTCCAGGTCCGCACCGATCTCCAGGAAGGAGACCAGCTCCGGGTGCGCGTCGTGCAGGGCGAGCGGATCGAGACCGCCCATGCGCTGGGCCTCGAACTCGGTGGAGATCCCGAGGCCGAGACGCGGCAGCGCGCGAACGCGCTCGGAGAAGGCAGCGGAGGAGGGCGGCGGCAAAGAGGACACGGGATCAGGGCTCGGCGGGGCGTCGATCTCCGCCGCGAGGACGGCGGGTGCCGCGCAGCCTAGTCGAGTCCTCCGAAACCCGCCAACGGCAGCCCTCGGCCGGCCGGAACCGGGGACGCAACCCGCGGGCGCTCTACTGGAACTCGCACCAGCCCAGCATCTCGTCCACCTGCTCCGACGCCGGCAGGCCGTTCTCCTCGCTCAGCTCCAGGAGCGTCTCCGCGAAGTCCGCGAAACGACGGAAGCCGCGCTGCATCTGCATCTGCAGCACCGTGCGCGTCCGGATCGCCGCGAAGGACGAGGGCTCCAGGCGGTCGCGCGCATAGAGCAGGAACACGGCCCAGGTCATGTACTCGTTGAAGACGAGCTCGCGGCTCGGGTAGCTCGACCAGGCGCGCTCCGTCGCCCAGTCGGTCGGTTCCGCCAGTGCCACCTCGAGCACGTCGCGCCGCTCCGCCGTCAGCGGGTTCACGAAGGGGTGGTCCAGCTCGGTGAACAGGCGGCGCGCGAAGCTCATGCGCTCGACGGGTCCGGGGGCCTTCTTGCCCGGGGAGGGCGGTCGAATCCAGATGCGGAGCGCCTTCTGCTGCGTCCCGCTGGTCCAGTGGTGGCTGCCGATCAGGGGCGAGACGTGCACCTCCGCGGGTCCCGGGCGGGCGGGGAACTGCTCCTCCAACCAGCGCGTCATGTCCTCCAGGTCCGCGAGGGCCTGGGTCGCGTCGACCAGCTGCCGGTAGACCTCTCTCCGGGCGTCGTAGAACGCGAGGAACTCGGTGTCGTCCGCGAAGGCCTGGATGTCCGCGAGGTGCCGGCGGAACAGGTCGCCGCGTCGGTCGCCCCACAGCGACCCGTCGGACACGACCTCGACGAGCCGACCCTCGTCGTCGAAGCGGAAGTCCGCGGCGTTGCCCACGAGGCGCGGGAGGTTGTACGACGCGCCCAGCTCGCGGACCGCCGGGTGGTCCCGATGGGCACCGAAGTGCTCCAGTAGCGCGTCGAAGTGGTCTCCGCGGCGGTGGACCGGCTCGTAGTCGGGATCGTCTACCCCCAGGGGCGAGAGCGCGGCGAGCACCAGCGCGAGCTCGACCGTGGGCGCGACGCGCGCGAAGGACTCGTCCTCTGTCCGCGGAAGCGCAGTGGCCTGGGGAGCGGAGAGGGTCAGGGGCAGGAGCAGCGCGAGGGGCAGCATGGTGGGGCAGGGGTCGTCGAGGAGCACGAGTCGCGGGGAGGCTCGAGTCCGGCGGCGTGCGCGCAGTCGACCTCCCGGTTCTTCTGGGGCTTTCCGCCGCGCGGATTCCGCGGCAGACGGAACCGCTCCCCAAAAACCGTGGATCGGTCGAACATCCCGTGGCGGGAGTCGGGATGCTGGTGCGATGTTCCTCGTCTCCGACCCCTCCGCGTGCACCGTCGCGCCCGCGGTACGGGCCGCTCTGGTCGCCGCGTCGCGCAGAGAGGCGCCGCGCGAAGCCTGCGGGCTGCTGTTCGGGCGTCAGGAGGACGGCCGGCTGCACGTGCTCGAGGGCACCGTCGAGCGCAACCTGGCGAGCGGGGACGACGCGTTCGAGATCGATCCGGGCGGGCTCCTGCGGGCGTCGCTCGGCGAGACGGAGGACCGCCGCTGGCTCGGCGTCTGGCACTCCCATCCATCCGGTCCCGCGACGCTGTCGGCGGCGGACCTCCGCGGCGCCTGGGACGGACACCTGCAGCTCGTCGTCGGCGAACGGGAGCTGCGGCTCTGGCGCGTGGAAGGCGGCTACGCCCGGGAGCTCCGCATCGGCGAATGAAGCGCGCGGCCCTCTTCCTGCTCGTCCTCGCCGGGTGCGGAGGCTCCTCGCACGAGGACCTCGGGACCATGCCGGTGGTGCACGTCACGCGCGACCTCCTGAGCGATCCCCCTGCCTGGGAGTTCCCGCGCTCGCACCCGGAGGAGGCTCCGTTCGTCAACGTGATCTGCCCGGCGATGACCTACGGGCTCGACGGGTCCGACCGCATCGCGCTGGTCATGCCTCCGCCGGCCGAGACGCGCTTCGAGGTCCCGGCCGGGCCGCCGTCGGTCCTGCGCATGCGCGCCGGCGCCGACATCACGACCCACCGACTGTTCGGCGGCGACAACCCGGGCGGCGTGTTCCGGTTCGAGGTGCTCGTGAACGACCAGCCGGTCTACGAGCACGACCTGACCATCCGGCGCGCGGACGATCCGGGGAGCGAGTGGAACGACGTCGGAGGAGCCGAGGGGCTTCCGGTCCAGGCAGGGGATCGCGTCACCCTGCGCACCTCCGCGCACTCGCTGATCGGGGAAGAGCTCACCGACATCCCCGTCGCCCACGTCGGATTCGGCGACCTGCGCCTGGAACGCCGGCTCGAGCGTCCGCGCACGCGCTCCGAGGACGTCGCGCCCAACGTCGTGCTGATCGTCATGGACACGCTGCGCGCCGATCGCCTGTCGACCTACGGCTACGAGCGCCCGACGTCCCCTCACCTCGACCGCATGGCGAAGCGGGGACTCGTGTTCCACAACGCCTACTCGACCGCCAGCTGGACCTGGCCCTCGACCGCGTCGCTCTTGACCGGGCTGCAGCCGGAGGAGCACGGCGTCCAGGGCTCGTCGTCCTCGTTCCTGCCGCGGGAGCTCGAGACGATCGCCGAGCGCATGCAGCAGGAAGGGCTGACCACCGCCGGCTGGAGCGCCAATCCGCTGGTCTCGAAGAGTCGCAACTTCGCGCAGGGGTTCGAGACGTTCGCCGACGACCCCTCGGACTTCCGCAAGACGGGGACCTTCTTCCACGAGGTGGAGGCCTGGCTGCGAGACATCGGGGACACGCGCTTCTTCCTCTACCTGCACCTGACCGAGCCGCACCGTCCCTACGAAGCGCTCGAAGAGGGTCGCTCCCTGCTCGCCGCCGAGGCCGCCACGACGATCGTCGAGGACACCGTCGACATCGTCTCGCGACTGCGCACGGGCAAGGGCTGGGGACCGGACGGCACCTCGCTCCTGGAGGAGAAGACGACGGAGAAGGAGCGCGCGGACATCCACGCGATCTACGACGCCTGCGTCTGGAGCGGAGACGCCTGGCTGGGACGGGTGCTGGACCTCCTCGAGGAGCTCCGCCTCGACGACCGCACCGTCGTCGCGTTCACGAGCGACCACGGCGAGGAGCTCTTCGAGCGCAACTACCTGGGGCACTCCAAGACGGTGCACGCGGAGCTGGTCCGCGTCCCGCTCGTGCTGCAGGGGCCGGGCATCCCCGAGGGCGTCGTCCACCACGAGCCCGTGTCCAATCGCGTGCTGCCCGCGTTCCTCACCTGCTTCACCGAGGCCCCGCTCGACCCGTCCTTCGACACGCGTCGCTTCCTGGCCGGCGACCTGGCCGGACGGCCGGTGCTGTACTCGACCGAGAAGGGCTTCTGGAACGGCTACCAGAACGCCTCCTTGCGCGGGCTTCGCGTCGGGGACCTCGTGGTCCACGACGCCCCCGGGGCGGGACCCTGGGGAACGGCCGACACGGACGCCGGTGGCGGCGGAGACGTCCGGCTGTTCGACGTCGCGGCGGATCCGAAGGAGCTCGTCGACGTCTCGCGCGATCGCGCCGAAGACACCCAGCGCCTGCGCGAGTTGCTTCGCAGACGCTTCCGCGAGCTCGTTCCACGCGTCGACCGCGCGCAGTTCACGGCTGGCGCGGCGACGGAGCTCCTGCTCGAGCGAATCGGCTACGCCGGCGAGTAGTCCCCGAACGGGACGCCCGTTCCGAACGCGCTCGCTGCACCGCAGGCGAGCACGCGGAGCCAGCCCGAGCGCACTCCGGAGGCGGGGACCGACAGTCCCGCGGCCTCGACGGCCGACAGCGTCGCCGCGTTCCAGCGCAAGGCGAAGGCCAGCTGCCGCCCACGCCACGCCCCGAGCTCCTCGCACACGGGCCAGCCCTTCGCGAGCTCCGTGCGTGCCCAGCGGATGTGCCGCTGGAACAGCGCCTGCACGCGCAGGTCCTCCGGGTCGTCGAGTGCGTCCGGAAAGGAGAGCGCGTCGAGTCGCTCCTCGAGGAGGTCCTCCGCGGCGATCCGCAGGCGACCGGCGCGCAGGTCGGTCGGGAGCTCCGCGAGCCAGCTCGCGAGGCGAACGCCGAGCGCGAGTGCGTCGGCCTGGAGCTCAGCCCGCTCGCCCTCCAGCCCGACGACGCGCGTGAGCCAGCGCGTCGCCGGACCGTCGAGCCGTCGCGCGTGACGCACGAGCTCGGCGCGGGACGCGAAGACGCTGGACTGCTTGGTCTTCTCGAGCTCCGCGATCGTCCCTCGCAGGCCCATCGTGGACGCGTCCAGCTCGCGCAGCACGGGAGCGAGCGCGACCGCGAGCGCCGATCGCGGCTCGTTCCGCTCGAGTTCGGCGACGAGCTCCTGGAGGGCCTCCGCCGCTCGGGGAGGGACCCCCGTGCGTTCGGTCGACCGGACGACGCGTTGCCAGGCCAGGACGGGAACCAGCCGTTCCGTCAGCTCGCGTGGCCAGAGGAGGCGCGTGAGCCGGAATCCGCGCCAAGCGGACTCCAGGAAGCGACGGCAACGCAGCCCGGCTTCGTCGCGCGGCGGTCGATCGGGTCGGAACAGCTCCTGCACTCCGCGGATTCTGGCCGCGCGGACGCCGGGCGAGTAGCTTCTTGCGCGATGCGTTCCGTACTCACAGCGCTCGCGCTCCTGGCCGCGGGCTGCGGCGGCTCCGAAGCTCCTCGCTACTCGCTGCGCATGGTGATGCTCGAGATGGAGCTGCGGCGCGCCGACATCGAGGGCGCGCTCCTGCGCGACGGAGGTCTCGCCGAGATCGAAGAGGAGGTCGCCAAGATCCGCGGCTGGCTCGCGGACCCGGCGAAGGAGGCCTACTTCGACAGCGGGAACGCTCGCGGGACGCGCGCTCAGTTCGACGCGTTCGAGGAGGGCTTCCGGCCGCGTCTCGACGCTCTGAGCGCGGCCGCGGCCAGCGGCGACCTGGCCGCCACGACGACGGCGTTCCGAGCCCTCGAGGACGGCTGCAACGCCTGCCACGCGGTCTTCCGCCCCGACCTCGCTCAACGCTGACGATGGACTTCGTACGTGCGCTCCTGGGTCTGGCCTTCTTCTGCGCGGTCGCCTGGCTCCTGTCCGAGCACAAGAAGCGCTTCCCCTGGCGGGTGGTCGTCTTCGGCCTCGGACTCCAGCTCGCGCTGGCGGCCTTCTGTCTGAAGACCACGATTGGCATCGCGATGTTCGAGGGCATCGCGAGCTCCGTCACGAAGCTCATCTCGATGACCGAGCCGGGAACCGAGCTCGTCTTCGGCGGGCTCGCGCGCGGCAACTTCGAGGAAGGTGGCTGGGGCTACGCGTTCGCGTTCGCCTCCAGCGGGCTGAGCGTCATCGTGTTCTTCAGCGCGCTGATGTCCCTGCTCTACCACCTCGGAGTGATGCAGGTCTTGATCTACGGCATGGCGCGCGTGATGTCCGCCCTCCTCGGCGTCAGCGGCGCCGAGTCGATGGCCATGGCCGCCAACGTGTTCGTCGGCCAGACCGAGGCGCCGCTCGTCGTGAAGCCCTACATCCGCGGCATGACCGGTTCGGAGCTCAACGCGATGATGACCGGCGGGTTCGCGACGATCGCGGGCTCCGTCCTCGCGGTCTACATGGGCGTTCTGGGAGAGGAGCTGGCGCCGCACCTCTTGGCTGCCTCGGTCATGAGCGCGCCGGCCGCGTTCCTGATCGCCAAGATCATGATGCCCGAGACCGAGGAGTCGCTGACCGGTTCGCGCGTCGAGCTGCGCATCGAGCGCACCGCGAACAACCTGGTCGAGGCGGCCGCGATCGGGACGGCGGACGGGCTCAAGCTCTGGCTCAACGTGGTCGCCATGCTGATCGCGTTCATGGGTCTCGTCGCGCTCGTGGACTGGCCGCTGGGTGCGATCGGCGAGGCCCTCTCCTTCGAGGAACCGCTCAGCCTGCAGCGCATCTTCGGGATCCTGTTCGCGCCCGTCGCCTGGATGATGGGCGTGGACGGCTGGGACCAGTGTCAGCTGTTCGGCACCTTGCTCGGGACGAAGGTCGCGGTGAACGAGTTCATCGCGTTCCAGGCGATGGCGGAGGCGACCGGAGGAGACACGCCGGCACTGGGTCCCAAGGCGAGCGCCATGGCGGCCTACGCGCTCTGCGGCTTCGCCAACTTCTCGTCGATCGGCATCCAGATCGGCGGGATCACCCCGCTCGCCCCGAACCGGAGCAGCGACATCGCCCGCATCGCACCTCGCGCGATGCTCGGCGGCGCGTTCGCGTCCTGGATGACCGCGACGGTGGCGGCGCTGTTCCTGTGAGCGCGACGAGCGAACTCACGGCGAGAGCCGACGCGCTGAGCCGCGAGCTGGCGGAGCGCGGCGTCGAGGGATGCGAGCTCGCGATGGTTCTCGGCTCCGGGCTGGGTTCCTTCGTCGAGGGCCTCGAGGACCGCCTGGAGATCTCCGGGGACGACCTCGAGCACCTGCCGAAGAGCGCGGTGCCGGGCCACGCGGGCAAGATCGTGGTCGGCACGATCTCCGGCGTCCGCGTCCTGGTGCAGATGGGGCGCGTGCACCTCTACGAGGGTTGGAGCGCGTACGAGGTGACGCGAGCCGTGCGCGCGTTCGCCGGGCTGGGCGTCCGAGGGCTCGTGCTCACGAACGCTGCCGGTTCGACCGTGCGCGAGTGGCCACCGGGCACGCTGATGCTCATGCGGGACCACCTCAACCTCCAGCAGCGCGCGCCGCTCTTCCCCGAGGAGCGGGCCGTCGGTTGCCCCTACGATCCGGGTCTCTGCGGCGCGATCGAGGAGGGAGCGCAGGAGGCCGGCGTGACCCTGCGCTCGGGCGTGTACGCGGCCGTGCTCGGGCCGACCTACGAGACCCCCAAGCAGATCGAGATGGTCCGCTGGATGGGGGGAGACGCGGTCGGGATGAGCACCGTGTGCGAGGCGGCCGCCGGGGCCGCCGCGGGCATGCGGGTCGCGGCAGTCTCGTGCCTCACGAACCACGCGGCCGGCATCACGACCGAACGGCTGCGGCACGAGGACGTCGTCGCCGTCGGGCTCGAGGTGGCGGAGGACATGGTCCGCCTGTTCCGCTCCGCCGTGCCGCGGCTCGAGCGAGCGCTCCGCGACTGACCCCGTCCGCGCCTAGGGCAGCGCGGCCCGCGTCTTGGGGAAGAACTCGCGCTGGATCTGCCCGTCCACCTCGTTCTCGATCCAGGCCATGAGGGAACCGTCCGGCTGCAGCCGGTAGCCGATGGTCGAGGGCGTCTTGTGCGCGGGGTTCGAGAACACCGCCTGCCAGCCCGTGTGCTCCACGAGGAGGAACTCCGTCGTCGGCTGGTTGGAGGGCGTGGCCACGTAGACGATGCCGTCCTGGCGCTGCTCGATCCGCAGGGCCTCGGTGAACGCGGTGGCTCCGTCCTGGACCATGCGCGCCATCCCGACCATCGTGCCGCCCGCGGGCGCGGTCCAGTGCTCCTCCCAGCGGAAGCCCTTGCCCTCTTCGGCCCAGGAGCCCGCGAGCCAGCCGAGGGTCGTCACGTCGCGCAGCGGGTCCGCCCCCACGCGACCCATGGGATAGTCGAGCCCGCTCGAGCGGCAGCCCGTCAGCCCGAGCGAGAGCCCGAGGAGGGCGAACAGCGTGCGTCGCAGCATCGGGTTCATCCTGCGGACGGGGCCTCGGGACTTCCAGCGGCCTGCACCAGCGCGACCGAGGAAGACGTGCCCAGCCGGTTCGCGCCCGCCTCCAGCATCGCCAGCGCGGTCTCCAGGTCGCGAATGCCTCCGGAGGCCTTCACCCCGACGTCCGCGCCCACGACCTCTCGCAGGAGGCGCACGTCGGCGACCGTCGCGCCTGCCGGTCCGAACCCCGTGGAGGTCTTCACGAAGGCGCAGCCGGCCTCCTTCGCGAGCGCGGCTCCGCGCCGCTTCTGCGCGTCGGTCAGGAGCGCGGTCTCCAGGATCGCCTTCACGGGCGTCCCGGCCGCCGCCTCGGAGAGCGCCGCCAGGTCGTCCAGGAACAGCCCCTCCTCCCCGTCGATCAGGGCCCCGATGCGCGCGACCACGTCCAGCTCCGCGGCACCGTCCTCACAGGCCTGGCGCGCCTCGGCGACGCGGGCCGCGGTGGCTCCCGCTCCCAGCGGGAAACCGACCACGCAGGCCACTAAGGGATCTTTGAAGTGAAGATGGATAGACGCTGTCGCGACGTAGCCGCCATGTACGCAGACGCTGTGGAAGCCGTGCCGCACCGCTTCGTCGCACAGGGTGCGGATCTGGGCCGCGGTGGCGTCCGGGCGGAGCAGCGTGTGGTCGAGCAGCCGT
>CAZDYS010000004.1:0-18334 GCA_964509445.1 uncultured Planctomycetaceae bacterium | reverse complement strand
GCGGATCTGGGCCGCGGTGGCGTCCGGGCGGAGCAGCGTGTGGTCGAGCAGCCGTGCGAGGTCCCGGGGGTTCATGCCCGCGACCATAGCGCGCGTGGCGCTCAGACCCAGCCCTGCTCGCGCATCGCCTCGACGATGCGGAACTCGTCCGAGGGGCCCCCGCGCGGGTGCACGAGCTGGATCGCGTCGCAGGAGATCGACTCCACGCGACAGATCGCCCGGGCCACGATCAGGACGTCGAGGACGCGATCCTCGAGTCGATGGTCCTCCGGGAACGGGAAGACCACGTCGGCGGCGCCCCGCTCCACGGCGGTGAAGTCCAGCGCACAGGTGCGGAACGCGTTGCAGGTGCGCAGGTGGACCCGTTCGGTGGTGCGGTGGAACGACGAACGCGCGAGCAGCGCGCGCAGCGCCGCACCATCGTGGGACTTCGACCGCAGCTCCAGGACCTCGACGCCGGGGCGGGCGAGGTCGGTGCGTGGGATCCGGACCACCTGGGGATCGTGGGGGGTGAGCTCCGAGAGCTTCGGCTCCCAATAGCCCGGATCGAGCAAGAGCTGGCGAAACGGATCCTCCGAGACCGCCATGGGCCGCGGCAGCCTCCCGCGCTCTCCGTGCGAACGGGGAACTTGGAGAAAACCTCGGACGCGGCTTCGTCGGGCTCCGGTCGGTCGCCCGTTTCGCGACCGTAATTCCTCTTCGCACAACGAGATGGGCGTCGGTGGCATGGTGGCGAGAACGCCCGAGAACCCCCTAAGATTCGACGGTCTCGTCCTTCCCCACGACCTCTCGAGTGCTTCCTATAGCGGGAACTCGTTTCCCGTCCGCGCCTCGAGCCTCCTGGGGCCGGTCGATCTCGTCCACGCGACCCGGCCACCCTCTTCACCACGAAGGGACATCGCATGCTCTCGAGCTGGCTCCTTCCGACCGTCCCGATCCTTCTCACCCTCACCGCCCCGCTCGGCGCCCGTCAGGACGACGCGAAGGCCGCCGACGAGACCCTCGTCGTGCGCGCGAAGTCGCTGATCGTCCGCCCGGGCGAGGTCGTCGAGAACGGCGTTCTCGTCATCGAGGGCGAGCGCATCCTCGCCGCAGGCGCCGACGTCTCCGTCCCCGAGGGAGCGCGTGAGCTGTCCGCCGAAGTGGCCTGCGCCGGGTTCGTCGACGGCTGGTCGACCCTGCTGCTCGATCCCGGCAGCGCGCGGGACCTCGGCACGGCCGCGTCCACGCGCACGCTCGATGGGGTGGACCCGTACCGCGCGCCGTACCGAATCGACGAAGCCCTCGGGGCGGGAGTCACGACGGCGCGCCTGCAGGCGGGCTTCTCGGCCAACGTCGGGGGCGTGGGAGCGGTCGTCGCGACCTCGACCGGCGCTCCCGTGGTCCTGCGCGAGGACGCCTGCCTGGCGGTCTCCGTCGGGATCACGCGCGGCAACCGCTCGGGCGACGTGTTCGATCGCGTCGGAGAGGTGGATCGCCTGGTCGGGATGCTCGAGAAGGGACGCACCTACCGCGAGAACCACGTGGAGTACCGCCACGAGCTGGAGGAGTGGGAGAAGGCGATCGCCGAGGCCCGCAAGGAGCTCGAGGACGACTTCAAGAAGGCCAAGAAGAAGCGCGACAAGGAGATCGAGGAGGCCAAGGAGAAGGGCAAGGAGTTCAAGGAGGAGAAGTACAAGGAGGACAAGAAGCCCAAGAAGCCGAAGTCCGACCCGAACTCCGCCGTCCTCGCCCAGGTCGTGAACGGCGAGCTTCCGCTCGTCGTCGAGGTGCACCGCGTGCCCGAGCTGCGCAGCCTGCTCGAGAAGACCGCGCCCTTCGACCGCCTGCGCATGGTCCTCGCGGGCTGCTCCGAGGCGCACGTCTTCGCGGAGGAGATCGCCGAGCGCCGTCTTCCGGTGCTGCTCTGGCCCACGGCCGACCCCGGTTCGCGCGACGAGTTCGACGGCTACGACCCGACGCTCGCGGGCAAGCTGGCCGAGGCGGGCGTCGAGGTCCTGTTCGGCTCCGGCGGGCAGTCGAGCTCTCGCGACCTGCGGCTGCTCGCCTCCCAGGCGGTCGGCTTCGGGCTCGATCGCGAGGCCGCGCTCCACGCCTTGACCCTCGGCCCGGCCCGCGCCTTCGACGTCGCCGGCCACGTCGGCACGCTCGAGCGCGGCAAGCACGCAGACGTGCTGCTCCTGAACGGAGACCCGCTGAGCAGCACGTCTCGCGTCCAGACCGTGATCTCCCGCGGCCGCGTCGTCGTCGAGCAGTAGGGACCCCACCACCATGAAAGCCACCAGCATCTTCACCGCCGGCCTGGCCGGTTCGCTCGCGGTCCTCGCGCTCGCCTCGCCCGCCTCGGCCCAGGACCAGGTCCTCCAGATCCAGGCGAAGGAGATCCACCTCGCCGACGGGTCGAGCATCGAGAACGGCGTCCTGGTCGTGCGCCGCGGCAAGATCGCTCGCATCGGCAAGCTCGAGCTCGACGAGTCGAAGCCCTTCCTGCGCCACGACGGCGTGCTCACCGCGGGCTTCGTCGCCTGCCAGAGCGCCAGCGGACTCGGGGACGAGGGCCACGACGACACGCGAGCGGTTCTCGCCGAGGCGCGGATCGCCCACGCGTTCTCGCCCAAGCACTCGGACTTCGAGGAGGCGCTCGAGGCCGGCATCACCTCGATGGTCCTGGCGCCCAGCGAGCGCAACCTCGCGGGAGGGATCACCGCCACGGTGAAGACCGCCGGCGGCGTGGTCCTCGCGAAGGAGGCCCACCTCGCGCTGTCGTTCTCCGCCGAGGCCTTCAGCTACGTTCCGCCGCGCTTCGGGTTCTTCTTCGGCGCGGAGAACGAGGCCGCCGGTCGTGACGGCGGACCCGAGGACACCACGGGTTCCAGCCGGACGCCGCGGCCGCCCACCAGCTACGCGGGTGCGGTGCGCACGCTCAACGAGCGCCTCGAGGACGAGACCGGAGCGTTCTCCAAGGCGAAGAAGGGCGAGCTGCCCGTGCTCCTGACCGCCTGGGACCGTCACGAGGTCGCGCGTGCCGCGCGCTTCGCGAAGGCGAACGCGTTGCGCGGCGCCGTCCGCGGCGCGCCGCTGGCCGGTGACCCGGGCCTGCTCCCCACGCTGAAGGACAGCGGCCTCGCGGTCGTGCTCGGTCCCTTCGCGCCGGGTCAGAAGGCGCCGGCTCTGGAGACCGTGCACACGCTGCAGGAGGCGGGCGTTCCCGTCGGGTTCGCGCTCGACGCGCCGCGCAGCTCTCCGCAGAACTTCCGCATGACCGCGGCGCTCGCGATGGCGGCCGGCGCGGAGGCGAAGAACCTCCTGCGGTCCATGACCGTGGTCGGCGCCGAGATCGCCGGCGTGAGTGACCGCGTCGGTTCGCTGGAGCCCGGCAAGGACGCGGACTTCGTGCTCTGGAGCGGACACCCGCTCGATCTCTCGAGCCGCGTGGAAGCCGTCTACGTCGACGGCGCGCAAGCCTGGAGCCGGAACCGGTGAGCACCCCCCGATCCATGAAGCCCCTACGCACTTCCGTACTGTTCACGGCGCTCCTGTTCGCGTCGAGCGCGACCGCCCAGGACCGCTGGGTGATCTCCGCGGACACCGTCTACACCGCTGCCGGTGATCCGATCGAGAACGGCAGCGTGGTCGTCGCCGACGGCAAGATCGCCGCGCTCGGGCCGGGTGGAGGCACGAAGCTCGAGGTGGCCGCGGTCACGCCCGGCTTCGTCGACCTGTCGGTCGGCATCGACACGGGGACCTACTCCGTCGAGCAGACGACCGAGACCGCGGTGACGAGCTCGGTGGCCGAGACGCTCGACTTCTTCTCCTACCGCTGGAACCGCCAGCTCGCGAGCGGCGTGACCACCGTCCTCTCCGCGCCGAGCGACTTCAACGTGATCGGCGGCCTGTGCCTCGTGCACAAGACCGGTGGCGAGCCGACGCTGGAGGCGCGGCTCCTCAAGGAGGACGTGGCGCTGCGCGCGAGCATCGGCAAGCAGTCGTCTCTGGGGAACTCGACCCCGAGCCGCTTCCGCGACAACACGATCTACGTCCGGCGTCCCACGACGCGCATGGGCGTCGAGTGGGTCTTCCGCAAGGCCTACTACGACGCGATCAACGCGAAGCGCTTCGGTCTCGACGTCAGCGAGGAGGAGGCGGCGCAGAACGCCATCCTGCAGCGCACCATGGACGGCGAGCTGCCGGTCTTCGTGCACGCGATGGCGACGCAGGACGTGCGCACCTCGATCTTCCTCAAGAACGAGTTCGGCATCGACCACATGATCATCGACCACGCCGTGGAGGCGTGGAAGGAGATCGACCTCGTCCAGGAGAGCGGCGTGGGCATCGTCCTGCCGCCGGTCCCCAAGGACGGCCGCGTTCGCGATCCCTACGCGAACGACAGCTACATGGCCACGCTCGACGCGGCCAAGCGCCTCTCCGAGCGTGGCGTTCCGATCGCCCTCAGTGGCGACGGTGCCAGCTCCGCCGAGGCTCGTATCGCCCACCAGGCCGGCTACGCGATTCGTGGCGGGCTCTCGTTCGAAGCCGCGCTCGCCGCGGTGACCATCGGCCCCGCCAAGATGATCGGCGTCGACGACCGCGTCGGCTCGATCGAGGTGGGCAAGGATGCGGACCTCGTGCTCTGGAACGGCAAGCCGTTCGAGCCCACCTCCGCGATCGTCGGCGTCCTGCTCGACGGTCAGCTCGTCATCGATCCTCGTCCGGCGGACGAAGGAGCCGGCCAGTGATTCCCCTTCTCTCTCAGCGTTCCCGTCTCGTCGACATGAAGACACCCCTCCGCATCCTCTCGCTCGTCACCCTCCTCGCCGCTCCGACGGTGGCGCAGGACAAGCTCGTGATCGAGGCCGGCCGGATCATCACCCAGGCCGGCAAGGACATCGAGAACGGCGTGATCGTGATCGAGGACGGTCGCATTCGCGCGATCGGCACCGCGGACCAGATCGAGAAGCCCTGGGACGCGACGGTCCTGGGCGGTCCCGAGCTGGTCGCGTTCCCGGGCTTCGTCGAGGCGCACACCTCGCGGGGAATGGACCGGCCCAACGAGAACATCGACGTCGCGCCCTTCCTGGACATCCAGGATTCGGTCGACCCGGTCTCGTTCTTCTTCGAGGACTGCCTGCGCTACGGCATCACCACGGTGAACCTGCAGCACGGCTTCAACTGCGTCGTCGGAGCGCAGGGGATGATCGTCCGCCCGACCGGGATGACGGTCGAGGAGATGCTGGTGCGTCCGCGCTACGGCACGAAGATCTCCCTGCGCCCGAAGAGCGGGAAGTCGCGCGCCACGCAGCAGCAGGCGCTGCGCGAGACGTTCGACGGACTCAAGAGCTACCTCGAGGAGCTGATCGAGGCCGAGCGCGACCAGCGCGGCTACGCCGAGCGCGAGGCGCTCGCCCAGGGTCGTGAGCTCGAGGACGAGGAGAAGGAAGGCCGCGCGATGAAGAGCGCCGCCTGGACGGTCGACGGTCTCGAGCTGATCCCGCGCGGAGCCATCGACGAGAAGCTCTCCCCGCTGCTCGACATCGTCGAAGGCCGTCGCACGGTCTTCCTCGAGTGCCACGAGCCCGTGGAGGTCCACCAGGCGGTGGAGCTCGCGCAGGCGCAGGGCTTCGCGGACAAGGCCGTCCTGGTCGTTCGCCCGGCCTGCTGGCGCGCGGCGGATCAGCTCGCGAGCTCCGGCATGCCGGTCGTGCTCGAGGGCGGACTGATGGACGTGCGCCGCAACGCGGTCACCGGTGAGGAGGAGGAGACCTTCGTCCCCGCCGTCCTCGCCGAGAAGGGCGTCGAGTTCGCCATCTCCGTCGAGTCGAACGCCCAGCGGTCGCTCTGGTACCAGGCCGCGATGGCCGTCGGTCACGGACTCTCCCGCTCCGACGCGCTCGACGCGGTCACGACCACTCCGGCGAAGATCCTCGGCCTCGAGGGCCAGGTCGGTTCGCTCGAGGTCGGCAAGCTCGGGAACGTCGTCCTGTTCTCCGGAGACCCGCTCTCCATCTCCTCGTGGGTCGAGCACGTCATCATCGAAGGCGCCGAGGTCTACGACCGCGCCAAGGACGTGCGCAACAAGCACCTCATCGACGGCACGCAGCCGCGCGGTACCGCCGCCCAGCTCGAGCCGGAGGAGCACCACCAGGACGAGGGCGACGACGACCCCGACAACCACGGGGACGAGGAAGAGGAAGGCCACGGCGACGACGGGGACGACCACTCCGGCGACGACGAAGAAGAGCATCACGACGACGACGAGCACCACCACCGCGAGGGGGAGGAGAACTAGATGAGCCGCTCATCGTTCCGGGGAGCGCTCGCCGCTTCCCTCCTCCTGGCCGCGACGGCCGGTGCCCAAGGACCGCTCGAGCCCGATCTCGCGCGGGGCGTCGGCGTCGTCGCGCTGAAGGCCGGAGAGATCCACCTCGTCGACGGTGGTCGCGTGGTGACCGACGGCACGATCCTCGTGCGCGACGGCAAGATCCTCGCGGTCGGTGACGACATCGCCGTGCCTCCGCACGCGTGCATCGTGGACTACGGTGCCGACGCCGTGATCGTCCCCGGCCTCGTGTCCGCCTACAGCTCCTATGCCCTGGGCTCCGCCAGCCCTCGCACGGCCTCCCCGGGCACGCGTGCGATCGACTCGTTCGATCCGTACCGCGAGCTCGTGCAGACCGTGCGCGGTGGCGTGACCTCGGCCTACATCACCCCGTCCGAGTCGCGTCTGATCGCCGGCGTCGGAGCTCTGGTGAAGGTCGCCGGGGACGACCCGGCCAAGCGCGTTCTCAACGCCGAGGCCTCGATCCACGGCGCGATCGACGAGGCGGCGCGGAACACCTCCGGCTACTGGGAGCCGCCCGTGCCGGCGACCGTCGACGGTGGCCCGCTGACCTCCGTCCGCCAGCTGCCGAAGACGACCATGGGGGCCATCGTCGGCCTCAACGAGCTGGTCGGTGCGGCCCGCGGCGGCGCCGACGTGTCCGACCTGTACGGCACGGAGACGATCGAGGACCTGCGAGCCCTCCTGGACGCTGGCGTGACCTGGCGCCTCTCCGCGGTCGAGGAGCACGAGATCTCCGCCCTGCTCGACTTCGCCGCGCAGAACGAGGTGCAGCTCGTCATCGACAAGGCGCTGCACGCCGCGGATCTCGCGGACGAGATCGCCGCCGGAGGGCACACGGTCGTGTTCCGCGTGCCCTACCAGCCCAACGCCAGCAGCCGTGACTACGGCAAGGACGAGAACGCGGCCTGGCCCCGCTTCGACGTGCCCGCGGCGCTGAACCGCGCCGGCGTGCGCTTCGCGATCGCCGGCTCGAGCCCCGCGGACCTGCTCTTCCTCGCGGGCATCGCGACCCGAGGCGGGCTCGACCCCGCCGCAGCCCTGCGTGCGATCACCCTGACGCCGGCGGAGATCTGCGGCGCGTCCGATCGCGTCGGCAGCATCCGTCCCGGCAAGGACGCCGACTTCTGCGTGCTCAACTCCGCGCCCTTCACGGGTTACGCGAGCGTGCTCGCCACCTGGATCGACGGGTGCCAGGCCTGGTCGCCGATGGAGACCTCCTCGCGCGCCACGGTGGTCGAGGTCGACGAGCTGCACCTGGGCGACGGCGAAGTGCTGCGTCCGGGGCAGGTGCTGCTCTCCGAGGGCCGCATCGTCGAAGTCGGCCCGCGCGTCTCCCACCCGGTGGGGGCGCAGGTGGTGCGCGGACACGCCGCCATGCCGGGCATCATCGACGCCTTCGGGCACCTCGGCCTCGAGGGCAGCAGCAAGGTGCCCTCCACGGACTTCCAGCTCCGCTCGCTCCTCGCGCCGGCGGACGAGGTCGATCGCCGCGTCGCGAAGCGCGGGATCACCACGGTGGTCATGGCTCCGCGCGGTCCGTCCGGATCGGGTGCGCCGATCATGGCCTACAAGCCGGCCGGCTCCGACCCCGAGCATCAGCTCGTCGGAGACCCGGTCGCGCTGCGCGTGACCTGGAAGAGCGGGAACCGCCTGGCTTCGGGCAAGGGCGTGCGCGGCCTGCTCGCCAAGGGCGCCGAGTACCGCCAGAAGTGGCTCGACTACGAGAAGGCGATGTCCGAGTGGACTCCGCCCGCGCCCGAACCTCCGAAGGACGACGACGAGGACGACGAGGAGGAAGAGGACGACGACGAGAAGGAGTCCGACGAGGACGACGACAAGAAGAAGAAAAAGAAGAAGAAGAAGGGCGAGGAAGAGCTCGAGCCCGACCCGATCACCGGCGCCTGGGCGGCGGAGCTCGAGGACGGTTCGCTCAAGATGCGCCTGCACTTCGAGGCCGGGACCGGTTCCGGCGACGTGGTCGGCAACCTGCGTTGCGCCGCGGTCTCCGAGACCTTGGTCGAGGTCGAGGGTCGTTGGAACCGGGACGACAACCAGCTCGAGCTGATGGGGCTCGGCTCCAGCGCTTGGATCCGCGTCGAGGCGAAGGTCGAGGAGCAGAAGCTCGTCGGCAAGGCCATGGCCGGCTCCACGGAACTCGAGTTCACCGCGGAACGGACGTCCAAGGAGTACGTGGTCGCGGGCCGTTCGGAGCGTCGCAAAGAGGAAGCCGAGAAGGCCAAGCCGCCCAAGGGCATGCCGAAGAAGCCGCGCATCGACTCCAAGCTCGAGCCGCTCAAGCGCGCGATCGAGGGCGAGGTCGCCATCGTGGTCGACGTCGACCGCGAGGACGAGATCCTGGAGTGCGTCGAAGCGTTCGAGAGCTACGGAATCCACCCGGTCCTGTACGGGGCCCAGGATGCGCACCTCGTCGCCGACCAGATCGTCGGACGCGTTCGCGGCATTCTCCTGCCGCCGCGCGTGCGCGCCTACGAGGCCAAGAAGGGCGCCGAGTTCCGCACGCCCTACGGCGAGATCCAGAACGCCGGCATCCCGATCGCGTTCTACTCCGGAGCCGAGGAGGGAGCGATCGACCTGCCGCTGCGGGCCGCCTACGCGGTCGCGAACGGCATGAGTCCCGGCGGCGCGCTCCGCGCGCTCACCTCGGACGCTGCCGCGATGATGGCGATCGACCACCGCGTCGGTCGCCTGGAGAGCGGGCTCGACGGAGACCTCCTGCTGCTCGACGGTCCGCCGCTCGCGCCCGGGACGTCCGTGGTTCGCACCTGGGTCAACGGTGAGGAGGTCTCCCAATGAGCTCTCTCCTCGCTCTCCTGGCCCTCGCGACCCTGGGCGGCAACGACACGAAGACCGCCTCTCCCGAGGCCGTCGAGACCCCGGCCACGACCGGCGTGGCGCTGTTCGCGAGCAAGGTCCTCACCTGTGCGTGGGACGGGCCGCAAGCGGTCGACAACGCGGTCGTTCTCGTCAAGGACGGGAAGATCGAGCGCATCGGTCGGGCCTCCGACGTCGACGTTCCCGAGGGCTACGAGCGCGTCGACTACGGCGACCGCTGGCTCGCGCCGGGCATGGTCGAGCTGCACTGCCACGAGGCGGGCGCGTCGCTGTACTCCGGGATCAACGACCTCAACGACACGGTCTACCTGGTCAACCCGGGCATGCGCGCGTCGACCGCCGTCGATCCGGGCAACCACTCCATGAAGATGGCGGTCGCCGGCGGCGTCACGACGGTGCTCTACATCCCCGGTTCCGGCTCGAACATCGGTGGCCAGGGCGTGACCCTGAAGACGGGTCACGACACCTACGCCGAGAACTACGTGCGTGATCCGGGCTCCATGAAGCTCGCCCAGTGGGGCAACCCCGAGGGCTGGGGACCGGGCGTCGGCATGACGTTCGAGGACTGGAACACGCGCAACACGTTCAAGCGCGGCATCGTCTACGCGAAGGCCTGGAAGGACTTCGAGGACGGCAAGGGTCCGGAGCCGCAGCGCAACATCACCTTCGACGTGTGGCGCCACCTGTACGCGAACGAGATCGCGGTCTCGACGCACACGCAGATGTACCAGGTCGTGCTGTCGACGCTCACCATGATCCGCGGCGAGCTCGAGATGCCCGTCTTCCTCGATCACTCCACGATCGGCGGCTGGCTGACCGGGGCGATGGCCAAGGAGATGGGAGTGCCCGCGATCGTCGGCCCGCGCTCCGCGGACACGACCTCGCGCGGGATGATCAACTGGCAGCGCAACAAGCACGAGGGCTTCCGCGGCGTCGCCGCCGGATACCAGGAGCGCGGCATGGAGATGGTCGGGTTCAACACGGACTCGCCCGTCATCCCCCAGGAGGAGCTCTCCGTGAACGCCGCCATGGGCGCGCGCTACGGGATGAAGGACGAGCGCAACCAGATCCTGCGCGGCCTCACGATCGTTCCCGCCCGCACCGCGAAGATCGACCACCGCGTCGGTTCTCTCGAGGCGGGCAAGGACGCCGACATCCTCATCGTCAACGGCCACCCGGCGGATCCGCGCACCGCGGTCGACGCCGTGTGGGTCGATGGCGAGAACGTCTACGACGCGGAGCGCGACGGCCGCCGGTGGTAGAGCGGACCTCGATCTCCGCCGGCGCCCTGCTGGGCGTGCTCGGCCTCTGCGGTTCGACCGCGGGGGCGGAGGTCGGCGTGGGATCGATCGGTCCGGAAGGTGAGGAGCACGGGCTCGCAATTCTCTGCGCCAAGGCGCTCGTCACCGAGGACGCCCTGGCGATCGACCGCGCCGTCGTCCTGATCCGCGACGGTCGGATCGAGGGCGTGCACGCGCAGGACGAACGCGCGATCCCGGCCGAGTACGAGGTGCTCGACGTCGGACGCAACTGGGTGCTGCCGGGTCTGGTGGACCTGCACAGCCACGTCGGGGGGAGCCGCGACTACAACGGCGCCATCTACCAGACGAACACGGGGCTGCGCGTGAAGACGGCGGTCGAGCCCGGGTCCTCACCGCTGCGACGCGGCGTCGCCGGAGGCGTGACCTCGATCCTCTTCATCCCGGGCTCGGCGACGGCCATGGGCGGGGAGGGGATCCTGTTGAAGCCCTCCGGAGAGACCTACGAGGAGGCGGTGCTGCGCGACCCGGGCTCCCTGAAGCTCGCCCAGGCCGACAACCCCAAGCGCTGGGGCTACGGGATGGGTCGCCTGCTGATCAACTGGCAGATCCGGGACACGCTGCGCCGCGGGGTCGCCTACGCCAAGAAGTGGCAGGCCCACGAGGAGAACGGGGGCGACGAGCCGGCGGTGGAGCCGCAGTGGGAGATCTTCCGCGCGCTGCTTCGACGCGAGGCGCAGGTCTCCGCGCACACCCAGGTGGCGCAGGTCGTCGCGATGACCGTTCGTCAGGTCGTCGCGGAGGCCGGGCTGCCCCTGTACATCGACCACGGGACCTTCGACGGGTTCCTCGCGGCCGAGTTCGCCGAGCAGCACGAGGTGCCCGCCATCCTCGGACCGCGCTCGATCTCCGCCCAGAACAAGGGCCGCGGCATCGATCACGACGGTCGCATCGTCGGCGTCGCGGCGGAGTACCAGCGCCGTGGCCACACGCGCATCGGGTTCAACACCGACGCTCCCGTCGTCCCCCAGGAGGAGCTGACCCTGCAGTCGGCCATGGGGGTGCGGTACGGCTTCGACGACCAGGACGGGGGAACCGTCCTCGGCCTGACTCGCGTCCCCGCGCAGACGGCCGGGATCGACGACCGCGTCGGCAGCCTCGAGCCTGGCCGCGACGCGGACCTCATCGTGGTCGCTGGTCACCCTTCCGACCCGCGCAACGCGGTGCAGCTGGTCCTCGTCGCGGGCGAGATCGTCTACGACGCGAAGGAGGAGCGGCTGTGGTGATCCTCCAGGTCTCGCTCGCGCTCGCGACGTGCGCCGTCCAGCCGGACGAGGGCGACTCGACGGCCCTGGTCGTCCACGTCGGCAAGCTCCTGACCATGGACGGGCAGCACCGGGTGTTCGACCCGGGCATGCTCGTGATCCGAGGCGGCGAGCTCACCCACGTCGGCGCTCCCCTGGACGCGTCCGAACTGCCGGGCGACGCGCGGCGGATCGACGAACCGGAGCTGTGGGCCTGGCCGGGCATGGTCGACCTCCACACGCACATCCACGGCGACGGGTGGGACGACCTGAACGACATGGTCCGGCCGCTCAACGCGGAGCTGCGGGCGGCCCCCGCTCTGAAGCCTGACGCTCCGGCGATCGAGCTCGCGGCGGCCGGGGGAGTGACGACCCTGTTCGGGATCCCGGGCAGCGGCACGAGCATCGGCGGCTTCGGCATCCTCTACAAGGCGAAGCAGCGGGGCTCGACCTACGAGGACATGGTCCTGCGCGAGGCCGGCGGGATGAAGTCGGCCTTCAACTTCAACCCGCAGCGCTCGGCCGGGGACCTCGGCGCGACCTGGGCCGGCCTCTCCTGGACGGTCCACTCCCTGAACGACCGCATGCAGTCCCGCGTCGCGGACGAGGACCGCGACCCGCGACCAGACGACTGGCAGTACCGGGACCTCGAGCGCATCCACCGCGGAGAGCTCCCGGTCCTGATCCACTGCGCCAGCGCCGAAGGCGTCGCCGGCGTCGTGCGGACCTGGAAGGTGCGCTACGGCACCGAGTGCGTCGTCTCGCACGGCAGCTGGGACGGCCACCTCGCCGCCTCCTTCTGCGCGGAACACGGAGTCCCGGTCAACCACGGGCCGCGGATCCTGAACTTCGATTCGATGGTGCGCGAAGGCAAGGTCCAGGGGGGCGCGGAAGCGTTCCTCGAGGCCGGCGTGCCGAACTTCAGTCTGAACACCGACTCGCCCATCGTTCCCCAGGAGGAGCTGTTCCTCCAGGGCACGATGTCGGCGTGGCTCGGAGCGGACGCGTACGACATGGTGCGCGCGCTCACGACCAACCCCGCCGCCTCGTTCCTGCTCGGGGACGAGGTCGGCAGTCTCGAGGTCGGCAAGGATGCCGACGTCGTGCTCTCCACCGGAGATCCGCTCGACCCGCGCTCGCGCGTCGAACTGGTCCTGATCGATGGAGAGATCCACTACTCGTCCCGTGACGGCCAGCTCTTCTGATCGATGATCGCCTCCCTCCTGACAACCGCACTTCTCGCTTCCTCGCCCGTCGAGCTCCACGAGGAGAGTCGCAACCTCTTCGCGATTCGCGTCGGTCGGGCCGAAACGGCCTCGAACGGCACCATCGAGCACGCGCTGATCCTGGTGGAGAACGGCAAGATCACCGCGATCGGTGAAGACCTGCCGGTCGAGCGCGGGATCCCGGTCTACGACCGACCCGACTGGGTCGCGACGCCGGGTTGGGTCGTCTGCTCCTCTCGCGTGGGCATGGACTCCCGGGGAGGTGGCGGCTTCGAGCCGCAGGCACTCGCCTCCGACGAGCTCTACGCGCGTCAGGACGTCTGGGGCGAGGTGCTGGAGGAGGGGGTCACGACCCTCGGCCTGCGCGCCCCCGGCGGCGGCATCACAGGGCAGGCGGTCGCGATCAAGCCGCACGGCTCGACGGTCTCCGAGATGATCGTCGCCGACCGCGTCTACCTCGATCTCTCCATGCGAGCGAACGCGAGCGCCAAGAAGGCGCTCCGCGACGCGTTCGACAAGGTCGACCAGCACGACGAGAAGGTGCAGAAGGCGCGCGAGAAGTGGGAGAAGGAGGTCGAGAAGGCCAAGAAGAAGAAGAAGTCCAAGAAGGACGACGACAAGGAGAAGGAGGACGACAAGGAAGAGGCCAAGGGCCCCGGACCCTTCGTCGCTCCGGAACCCGATCCGAAGATCGCTCCGTTCATCTCCCTGCGTGAGGGAACGCTGACCGGCGTCGTCTCCATCGCGCGTGGTGCCGACTACCTGCACCTGCTCGACGTCGTCGAGGACGAGGACTTCACCTGGTCGATCCGCTGCAGCCTGCGCGACGACATCGACCTGTGGGAGCTCACCGAGCAGATCGGCGAGGACCAGGTGCGTGCGATCCTCACCTCGCGCGTGACGCTGCGTGCCGCCACCCGTCGGGAGCGCAACATCCCGGCCGAGTTCCAGCGCGCGGGCGGCAAGCTCGCCCTGCTGCCGAACTCCGACAGCGCGTCGGGTTTCGCCGCCTGGCGTCACGACGTCGGGCACCTGGTGCGCGCCGGGCTCGATCGCGACGCCGCGATCCGGGCGATGACGCTGGAGCCGGCCGAGGTCCTGGGCCTCGGCGAGCGCCTCGGCAGCCTCGACGTCGACAAGGACGCGAACATCCTGTTCTGGGACGGTGACCCCTTCGAGCCGGCGACCAGGATCCAGGCCGTGATGCTCGAAGGTGACCTCGTCAAAGGGGAGCTCCGCTAGTGAAGACCCTGCTCAAGACCCTGATCGTCGCGGCTCCCGTCGCCGCATTCCTCGCGTTCCCCTCCGCCGCCCTCGGGCTGCCGGCCCCCCTCGTGGACGACCACGACCACGACGAGGAAGCCGAGGAAGAGGAGGAGGACGCCGATCGCTGGTTCGCGATCACCAACGCCGACGTCTACACGGGCACCGGCGCCGTGCTGCGCGGCGCCACCGTCCTCTCCAAGAACGGCGTGATCGAGGAGATCGGCCACGATCTCTACCTGCCCGAGGAGACCGAGATCCTCGACGCGATGGGCATGCGCGTGTACCCGGGTCTGGTCGCCATGGCGGCGACGACCACGGTGACCCAGGCGCGCGGGTTCAACGCCAACGGCGACTGGATCGAGAAGGACTACAACGCCTATCCCGACCCGCACTTCGGGATCGACGAGATCGCCACCAAGAACGAGGGCCGCTCCTACGGTCCGGATGGACGGACGGAACAGACTCCGTCGCACATCCACGAGGACGACGAGAGCCCCGTGTTCCGCATCGAGGACTACTCCGCCTTCGAGGACCTCGATCCGGCGGAGCTGAAGAGCAAGTTCGAGGACGCCTTCGACCCCTTCAGCCAGTCCATGATCCTGGCTCTCGCGACGGGCATCACGACCGCCGACCAGTCCGGTGCGTCGATGAAGCTGAAGCGTGGCGAGATCGACGACACGATGATGCGGGAGAAGAGTCAGGCGACCTTCACCATCAGCACGACGAACCCCTCGAGCACGCGCACCACGCGGAAGAAGTTCGAGATCACGGCGGCCTACAAGCGTGACTACGAGGCCTGGAACGCGCTCTCCTCCAAGGCGAAGAAGGAGACCAAGGAGCCCAAGAAGCCCAAGGGCTTCGACCGTGCCGCCCTGGCCGTCCTCAACGGCGAGCTGCTCGCGCGCTTCAACGCCAACGACCGCGAGGATCTCCTGGCCATCGCCCGCTTCGCCCAGGAGTACGGTTTCCGCCCCGTCATCTGGGGCTGCCGCGAGGGCTGGACGGTCGCGTCCGAGCTCGGTCGCGCCGGTGCCTACGCCGTCATCACGCCGCGGGATCGCAGCGTGAAGGACGAGCGCGTCCTGCGCGAGGGCGGTTCGAGCATCGAGAACGCCGCGATCCTCCACGCCCACGGCGTGCAGGTCGCGATTCGCCCGGCCAGCACCAACTTCAGCCTCAACGGCATCACGGGCCGGGACCTCCTGCACCTCCCGGTCGAGGCCGCCTTCGGGGTTCGCGGCGGGCTCACCAACGAGGCGGCGCTCGCCGCCATCACGCTGATCCCCGCGCGGATCCTCGGGGTCGATCACCGCATCGGCACGCTCGAGGTCGGGAAGGACCTCGACGCGATCGTCACCGACGGCGACGTCCTGCACTACCAGACCTTCGTGCAGTGGGCGGTGGTGAACGGCAAGCTCGTCTACGACAAGGAGGAGGAGGTCTACTTCGCCCACATCCGTCCGCGCCCGAAGCCGCTCGAGGACGAGCTGGAAGAGGACGGAAGCGACGAGACCGCCCAGGCGGACTCCGACGCGAGCGACGCGGAAGAAGGCCTCTAACCCCCGGCCGTCGCCCCTCAGAGAAAGGGCCTCGGGAGCCGTGCTCCCCGGGCCCTTTCTTCGTGTTTTCACGTTGGTTCGCGGGCGCTCGAACGCTCCGCGCCCCCTCGTTGCTCGTCCCGAGCGTGCCCGCTACGCTTGCCCCAGGCACCGCCCTGCTCGCCGCCTCATGATCCTTCGTGACCTCCTGCGCGTCCTCGGCTCCTCGGACCGGAGGGACGGCCGCAACCTGACGCACGACGAGGCCTACCGCGCCTTCTGCACGATCCTCGACGGGCAGGAGAGCGAGATTCGGATCGGCGCGTTCCTGATCGCCATGCGCTGGAAGGGCGTCACGGTGGAGGAGCTGACCGGCTTCGCGCGCGCCGCTCGCGAGCGATCCACCCTGCCCTGCACCGACCTCCCGGGGGTCGTGACCCTGTGCCCGCCCCTGGACGGCTACGACGAGCGCCCCCCGCTCGAGGTGGCCGCCGGGCTGGTCGCGGCCGGCGCCGGCGTCCGCGTGCTGCTCCTCACGGAGAAGAACGTCCCGCCCCGCCGGGGTCTGACCGCCGCCTGGGTGCTGGAGGAGCTCTCCGCGGGGATGTGCTGGGAGCCCGCCGAGGCCGAGGCACTGGTGCGCGAGACCGGTTTCGCGGGGATCTCCGCGTCGGGCATGCTGCCGCCCCTCCTGGAGCTGCGGCGCGTGCGAGGGGACATCGGCGTGCGGACCCCGCTGTCCACGGTCGAGAAGCTGATCGTCCCGCCGACCTCGTCGGTCGTGCTGGGCGCCCAGCACGGACCGGTCCTGGGCACGGCGGTGGAGACGATGGCCGGACTCGGCCACCCGTCCGGGATCGCGATCCAGGGCCTCGCCGGTGGCGTGATCCCGACGCTCTGTCGCCGCACGCGAGGCATCGAGCTCGCCGGTCGGCACCAGACGCCGTTGACGGTCGAGCCCTCCGACTTCGGGCTGGCGTCGGACGAGAACCCCGAGCTGCCCATGTACGGACCGCCGGAAGAGGGGCAGGGCAGCGGAGACAATCCGATGCTCGTCCGGGCGGCCAGCGACATGGTCGACGCCGTCCTCAAGGGGGAGACGGGGGCGGCGCGCAACGCCACGCTGCTCGGCGCGGCCGTGGCGCTCAAGGCGGTCGGCAAGGTCCTGACCCTGGCGGAAGGCGTCGACACGGCCATCCGCAGCCTCGACTCCGGAGCGGCCCTGCGCGTGCTCGACCGCCTGCGCGACCTGCGCGCGGGCTGACCTTTCCGGAAGCGTCTTCCCACGCCCCGGCCCCGGATGTATCGGGGAACGGTCGAGAACTTGATTCCGGACCGTCGCGTCCCGGAATTCCGTGGAAATCGCATTCCGACCCCCCACTACCGACCCCGGCTCCTAGGCTGAGAAGCTGTACCGGAGGAACGGCCCTGGAGGAGGGTCGATTCGGAGAGTCCGGTGCGTTCCCCCGGGACGGCGTCTCCGTCCCGAGTCCCCTTCATCCCCCCCCAAGATGAACGCACGCAGGTTGATCGTCACGGGTCTCCTGGCCAGCTGTTGCCTCACCTCCTTCGCGAATGCGCAGGCGGGTGCGGCCAAGGCCGGTCAGAAGCAGTCCTATACCCACATCGCGAATTCCCAGCTGCACTGCTCCGAGAAGATCGACTTCGAGTCGGTCCCCGCCGGAACGGTCCTGGATTCCATCGTCCTTCCGGGCGGCCCCGGTCCCATCCGGATCACCGGTACGACCACGACGTTCCCCGGCCAGAACGCGGCCGTGGTCTTCGACTCGGCCAACCCGACCGGCGGTGACTTCGACCTCGGTACACCGAACCAGACCTTCGGCGGTCCCGGCGTCGGTCCTGCCGGCGAGCAGGGTCAGCTGTTCGAGAACGCCGAGCCGCAAGGGAACATCCTCATCGTCGGGGAGAACCTCGACGACGGGAACATGGACGGCCTGGTCGACGTGCCGGACGACTCCGTCGTCGTCGGCAACCGTCTGATCTTCGACTTCCGCGCGATCCCCGGAGGGGTGATCGCCCAGCGGTTGACGCTGATCGACATCGAGCAGAGCTACGAGGACGCGACGATCCGCCTGTTCGACGAAGTCGGCAACGAACTCGCCGAGATCGTCCCCATGCCTCCGGGCTGCAACGGAGTCGTGGACATCGACCTGGGAACGGTCGCCGGTGTCTACGGTGCAGTGGTCGAGCTGAACGGCTCGGGCGCGATCGACGATTTCTGCTTCGGTTACGACTGCAACGGAAACGGAATCGCCGACGACATCGACATCGCGAACAACACGTCGTCCGACTGCAACATGAACGGCGTTCCGGACGAATGTGAGCCGGACTGCGACATGGATGGCATTCCGGACGACTGCGAGCCGGACTGCAACGCGGACGGGACCCCCGACGACTGCGAGTCCATCACGGACTGCAACGGGAACAACATCCCGGACGAGTGCGAGCTCGAGGACAACGACTGCAACGCCAACGGCATCCCGGACGAGTGCGAGCCGGACTGCGACATGAACGGCGTTCCGGACGA
>CAZDYS010000003.1:28592-28837 GCA_964509445.1 uncultured Planctomycetaceae bacterium | reverse complement strand
ACGTGCCGGTGGTTCTTCGCGGCCGAGCGCACCATGGAGGGTCCACCGATGTCGATCTGCTCGATCGCTTCGGCGCGCTCGGCATCGGGCTTGGCGACCGTCTCCTCGAACGGATAGAGGTTCACGACCACCATGTCGATCGCCGGGATGTCGTGCGCCTGCATGGCCTCGACGTGCGAGGCCTCGTCCCGCAAGGCCAGGATCCCGCCGTGGATCCGCGGATGGAGCGTCTTCACGCGGCCGTC
>CAZDYS010000003.1:0-28575 GCA_964509445.1 uncultured Planctomycetaceae bacterium | reverse complement strand
ACTCCGTCACGCTCGCGACCTCGCGCACCGGGATCCCCGCGCCTTCGATCAGCCGGTAGGTGCCTCCCGTCGCGAGCAGCTCCACGCCCATTTGCGCGAGATTGCGGGCAAAACCCTCGAGCCCGGACTTGTCGGAAACGCTGATCAGAGCCCGCTGGATCATGAATGCACCTCGTGGTGGCCCGGGTGGCGGTCCCGCCCTCGCGACGGGAAAGGCGAAGATCTTACGCGCCGGACGGCGACGGGCCAGAGCCGTTCGGGGAAAGCCCGGGCACGGGAGCCTCGGGGCACTTTCGGGATCCCGTCTCGCGAGCTACCGTCGGTCGACGCCTCCCATGAAGCTCGCCGCACGTCTTCTCGTGTGCGTGGTGACGCTCGTGCTCCTGCTCGGGGTCTTCGAGTTCGTCTCGCGACGGATCTTCCCGGTCCCCGGCTACCACGCGCACGCACGCTCGATCCGCATCGACCCGGAGTTCGGGTTCCGCTTCGGTGGAAGCGTCGCGCTGCGGAACAGCGACGACCTCGGGACCTTCGAGTACCGGCTCAACAGCCACGGCTCGCGCGGGCCCGAGCTGCCGGAGCCGGGCGCCCCCAAGTCGGCCCAGCGCATCCTGTTCCTCGGGGACTCCTTCATGAACGCGTGGAGCGTTCGGGAGGAGCGACACATGATGAGCGTCGTCCGCGATCAGCTGACGAGCGCCGGGCAGCCGACCGAGAGCTACTGCATGAGCTGTGACGACTACGGCACGGGGCAGGAGCTCCTGATGCTGAAGCGCTACGGCGAGCAGGTCGACCCGGACGTCATCGTGCTGGTCACGTTTCCCTACAACGACGTCGCCAACAACTCGCTCGCGCTCGCCGGCAAGACCGCCGTCAGCCCCGGCGACTACATCCGGCCCTACGTTCGGGTGGCGGACGAGGGCGAGCTGGACGTCACCTACGCGCATCCGATCCGGGCGTTCTTCCGGCGCATCTCGCGCGGCTTCGCGCACCTCGAGCGCAACGTGATCGCGGCGGAGACCGCGCCGCGCAAGGAGATGTCGAGCCCCGAGCGGCTGCGCGCCGGCCTCGCGCCGACGGAAGCCCTCGAGGTCTTCCGCGGACACGAGGAGGGACATCCCTGGGAGGTGGCCTGGCGCGAGACGGAGGATCTCCTGGTCGCGGCCCGCGAGGAGTCCGAGCGCCTGGGCGCTCGCCTGATCGTCGTCGTGATCCCGTTCATGGTGCAGGTCCAGGTCGCCGGTCCGCACGCGCTGCTCGAGACCTGGCCGCGCAAGGTCCTGCAGGCGGAGCTCGGCCACGTGCTCGACCTCAACCTGCCGGAGCGGCGACTCGCGAACCACTTGAACGAAGAGGGCATCGAGGCGGTGCTCCTCCTGGACCCGCTGCGGGAGGCCTCGCGCGAGGACTGGCGTCTCTACGTGCAGGACGGGCACCTGTCCTGGCGAGGACACGAGGTCGCCGCGCGGCTCCTCGCGGAGAAGATCGCCTCGGACGAGCGCTCGCTCCCCGAACCGCCGCGCACCGTGTCCCCCGTCGACCTGATGGACGAGGACGTGACGTTCCTCGACTTCGCGATCGACGACTACCAGGAGCACCTGGCGAACGGCTGGAACGTGCACCTGTTCGAGTCCCCGCCCGAGCGGGTGAGCCACGGAATGAAGAAGTGGGCCGCGCTGAGCGTGACCTCCAGCCCCGCGGACCTCCTGGTCGAGGGCATCGTTCCCGAGAACGCGGCGACGCCGTTCCACGTGTCCGTGCACGTCGACCACCACCGCCTGAAGCGGGTCGAGGTGACGAAGGCGGGCCCGTTCTCGATTCGCCTGCCGAGCCCCTTCGCGGCCGCGGACGCGCCTCGCAGGACGCTGATCTCGCTCAGCCTGGAGCCGCCTCAGCCCGGCTTCGTGGTCGAGCGCGTCGGCTTCGCCTCCCACGAACCGTCGCTGCCCGGATTCCCGACCAAGGCGTTCTTCCGGCGGGACCAGAACGGCGACGGACAGCTGGGTCGCGACGAGTGCTCCAAGGAGCAGGCGAAGTGGTTCGAGGAGATCGACGCGGACGAGAGCGGGGGCATCTCCAAGCAAGAGCTCGCGGACTGGCTCCGCGAACGGGCGCCCGTCCCCGGCGGCTAGGCGCGGCTCTCCTCCGACGCGCACGCGCAGGCCGCAGGGGGGCCAGAGGACTCAGTCGCCGGCGTAGCCGAGCGCCTCGAGCATGGCCTGCGTCTCTTCGCTGGCCTCGGGGCCGCCCTGGTTCGCCTTCGCGATCGAGGCCAGGCCGCGCAGCTGGTCTGCCCAACCCGGTCGCTCGCCGCTGCGCGCCCCGAACACGTCCTTCTGCTCCTCCGGATCCGAGGCGAGGTCGTACATCTCGAACTCGTCCTCCTCCGGCCAGTAGATCATCTTGAACGCCGCGTCGCGCATGCACAGGGAGTCGCGCAATGCCTCGGGCTTGTGCGTCTGCGCGATCAAGACGTCGGTCCGCCCGTCGAACAGCGAGACGCCGGTCGCGCCCGGCAGCGGCGGCAGCCCGGCCATGTCCAGCAGGGTGGGGACGAGGTCGAGGTGAGCGATCTGGTCGTCGCTCCGCGCGCGCAGCGTCTCGGTGTGCGCGAGCGGATCGGCCGGCTTGATCACTAGCGGGACGTGCAGCATCTCGTCGTAGAGGTTCTGCACGTGGCCGTACACGTTGCGCTCGCCCAGCGCCTCGCCGTGGTCGGAGGTGAACACGACGATCGCGTCGTCCCACATGCCGCGCGCCTGCAGCTCGTCGATCAACGCGCCGATGTGCGCCTGCATCCACTCGACCTCGCCGATGTAGCGCGCCGGGATGTCCTTCTCCGGGTGGACCTCGGAGAGCCAGTAGCGAAGCGTCGCGTCGACGGGCTGCTTCACCTCCACGGTCGCCCGCGCGTAGAGCGTGGGCTTCATGCGCTCTCCCTCTTCGTACTCGAGCTTCAGGTAGCCGCCTTCGGGGAGGACCATCGCCAGGTCACGAACGCGGAACTCCTCGTCGGAACGCAACTCGACCGTGTGCCGTCCGGGCTCGAGGCTCAGGGAGTGGAACTTCTGCGACATGACCGACGTGCGCGGCTGGTCGATCGTCTCGCCGTCGAGCATCACGGTCGCCGTGCGCTCGCCGGCGTGATCGTTGTAGGGCGCGTGCGGGTCGGAGAAGTGGGCGAACAGGAAGAACGGGTCGTCGGGCTCGAACGCGTCCAGGGTCGCCCGGATGCGCTCGACGGCGGCGGACGCGAGGTCCATGTGCCAGTAGTCGACGTCGTAGGAATCGAAGCCCCGGTCGAGCGCGACCTCGTCGCCTCTCGGGTTGAGCGTGCCCAGGCTCACGACCGCGCGCGTCTGGTAGCCCGCCTTCTGCAGCCA
Source organism: uncultured Planctomycetaceae bacterium (assembly GCA_964509445.1). GTDB lineage: Bacteria > Planctomycetota > UBA1135 > UBA1135 > CAZDYS01. The sequence continues at coordinate 25,192 of CAZDYS010000003.1, read as the reverse complement.
CTCGGCGAAGAGCGGCAGCTCCGAGGGCACCTCCTGCCAGTTGTTCAGGACCCCCGTGCGGAACGGGGGGCGCGAGGAGAACAGCGCCGTGTGCGAGGGCAGCGTCATCGGCGCATGACTGAACGCGTGCGGGAACACGATCCCGTCCTCGGCCAGGCGGTCGAACTCCGGCGTGTCGAGCTCGGCCCGGAGCGGCGCGTCGCCACGCAGCGTGTCGACCACGACCAGCACGATGTTCGGTCGGTCCGAGGAGGCGGCGCCACACCCGAGACACGCGAGTCCGGCCAGGGCGGCGGAGAGGAAGACGAGACGGTTCACGATGGTGATCGGGCCCCTGCGGCCCGGGGCTCTGCCAGCCCCTATCGGACCGGGGAGGCTACCACAGTGCGCCCGGAGCCCCGGAGTCCGGGCGCGGATTCGGGCGTTCGACGGGGGACCCGGAAGGACGTTCCGCCTCGGGTCAGGAGGAGGTCCCCGCCTGCGTCAGGTAGGCGTGGATGAACTCGTCGATGTCCCCGTCCAGAACCGCCTGGATGTTGCCCTTCTCGCAGCTGGTGCGGTGGTCCTTCACGAGCTGGTAGGGCTGCATCACGTAGGAGCGGATCTGGTTGCCCCAGGCGATCTCGCCCTTCTCTCCGTAGAGCTTGCCCATCTCGGCGTCCCGCTTGGCTTCCTCGAGCTTGACCAGCTTGGCCTTCAGGAGCTTCAGCCCCGTCGCGCGGTTCTTGTGCTGGCTGCGCTCGTTCTGGCAGCGCACCACCACCCCCGTGGGGATGTGCGTGATCCGCACGGCGGATTCCGTCTTGTTGACGTGCTGCCCACCGGCCCCGCCCGCGCGCATGGTGTCGATCTTGATGTCCGCGTCGTTCAGCTCGATGTCGATGTCGTCGTCGACGTCGGGCGTCACGTCGACGGAGGCGAAAGCGGTGTGCCGTCGCGCCTGCGCGTCGAAGGGGCTGATCCGCACGAGCCGGTGGACGCCGGTCTCGGCCTTGAGGTGGCCGAAGGCGTACTGGCCGAGCACCTTGACCGTCGCGGAGCGGATCCCGGCCTCGGGCTCGTCGGTCTTCTCGATGATCTCGACCGAGAAGCCCTTCTCCTCCGCCCAGCGGGAGTACATGCGCAGGAGGATCTCCGCCCAGTCGCAGGCGTCGAGTCCGCCGGCGCCCGCGGAGACCTGGACGTAGGCCCCGGTACCGTCGTGCGGGCCGCCGAGCATCACGTAGAACTCGAGGTCCGCGAGCTCTTTCTCCAGGCGCTTGAGCGCTTCCTCGAGGTCCTCGGCCACGGCCTCGGGGTCTTCGGTGCCCATCTCGAGATAGAGCTGGGACTCCTCGACCGCCTCGTCCGCCCGGCGCACGGGCTCGACCACGCGCCGCAGACCCTTCACCTCGGCCAGGACCTTCTGCGCCGACTCCTGGTCGTTCCAGAACTCGGGCGCGTTCTGGAGCTCGCTCAGCTCATCGAACCGGGACTGTTTCGCCGCGTAGTCAAAGACCCTCCTTGAGCTGGTCCAGGCGGCGAACTGCGTCTTGGGTCCGTTCCTCGAAGTCGCTGAGAGTGCTCATGGCGCGCACATCCTAGCGACCGCGGGCGTCGAGGAAAGGACGGACGGTTGACGCGAGCGTGGTGTGGGAAGTCTCGGTGTAAATCGAAGAACCCGTGCCAACCGTCCGTGGTCGGACCATGCGCTCGGGGGGAGGGGGACCGGCGCGCCGGTTGGATCGGCTCTTCTGCACCTCGACCCGTAGGGAAGCCGGTCTTTTTGCGCGGCGGAGCGCGGGATCGCGAGGTCCGTCCGCGGTCCCCGGGCAGGAGCTGCGTAGAGTGCCGGGATGCGATTCGATGCCGCACCGATCGAGGGCGCCTTCCGCTCCCGCTACAAGCGCTTCTTCGCCGACGTCGAGCTCCCCGACGGTTCGGTCCTCACGGCCCACTGCCCCAACACCGGCAGCCTGATGGGCTGCAAGGAGCCCGGGAGCCCCGCGTGGCTCCGCGACTCGGGCGACGAAAAGCGCAAGTTGCGCCACACTTGGCAGGCCATCCGCTGCAACGGGGCCTGGGTCAACGTGGACACCGGCCTCCCGAACCGGGTGGTCTTCGAGGCGCTGCAGGCCGGCGAGGTGCCCGAGCTCGCCGGCTACGCCGAGGCCCGACGGGAGGTGAAGTACGGCAAGAACAGCCGCATCGACGTCCTCCTGACGGATCCGGATCGGCCGCCCTGCTACGTGGAGGTGAAGAACACGACCCTGGCGGAGGACGGCGTCGCGATGTTCCCGGACGGGGTGACCGAGCGCGGGCTCAAGCACCTCGAGGAGCTGCGCCGCGTGGTGAAGGAGGGCGGCCGAGCGGTGCAGTTCTTCTTCGTGAGCCGCGGGGACGTCGAGGTGTTCCGGCCGGCGGACGCGATCGACCCCGCCTACGCCACGACTCTGCGACGCGTGGTCGACGCGGGGGTCGAGATCATGGCCTGGCGCACCCGGGTCGAGCCCCTGGCGCTGGAGCTCGACCGGCCGCTGGAGATCGACCTCGAGGGACCGCGCCGGCTCACCCGCAAGAAGGCCCGCGCGCGCCGCACCTGAGGCGCGAGCGATCGGACGGCGAAGGCGAGCCCGAAGACCCCCGGGGCGCTAGCCTGGGACCCATGGCTCGTCTGCTCTCGCTCCTCTTGCTCCTCCTCTCCGCCTGCGCCGCCACGCCCGACGGTCGCTGGAACGTCGACCGTCGCGGCATCGCGCTGGGAGGCTACGACCCGGTGTCCTACCACCGTCCCGAAGGACCCCAGCCGGGCAAGCCGTTCCTGACCGCGCACCACGACGGCGCGAACTACCAGTTCACGTCCGAGGAGTCGCGGCTGCGCTTCCTGCAGTCCCCGGAGTACTACGCGCCGCGCTACGGCGGGTGGTGCGCCTACGCGATGGTCGACGGGGAGAAGGTCGAGGTCGACCCGACTTGCTTCCTCCTGACCGAGGAGGGCCTGTTCCTGTTCTACCGCAGCCTGATCCTCGACACGAAGGAGCGCTGGGAGCGCGCCGGGCACGCCGAGCTGAAGGCGGAGGCCGACGCGCGCTGGGACGAGCTCGAGAAGGCCGAGGCCCTGCTGCGCGCGGCGCGCTGAACGAAGCCCCCGGCCGACGCCGGGCACGAGACCTCAGATCGAGACGCCGTAGTCGTCGGTGTCGTCGATGGGGTACTGCGGGCCGCCGGGGCCGCCGATGCGCGAGGCCCAGCGGTCGGGCTGGGTGAGCGGCGCCACGAGGAAGCGGCTGATCTGGACGGCGGCCGCGTAGCGCGCGGCGCGCGTGAGGGCCTGCCACAGCATCCCGAGCTGGCCGATCCCGAACAGGAGCAGCACGCTGCGCCAGGTGGACGCAGCGTCGAGGCCGCTGTTCACGCTCCAGGACCAGCGCCCGAGCGCGAAGACGACCAGGAGCTCGAGCCCGAACAGGAAGGCGTGCGGGCGGAGCGTGCGGATCGGGTGCGCCAGCAGCAGGAACCAGGTGCAGAGCCCGGCCCAGAGTCCCGAACGCCCGTCGTGCAGCGCGAGCCGCGTGCGCGTGTAGTCGCCCCAGGTCATCGTCAGCGCGAACAGGAACGCGAAGGTCCCGTCCTGCAGCCACACGGCCCAGGCCGCCGTCCACTCCGACTCGACGACCTCGAGGTCGTCCCGGCTGGAGGCACCCAGGAGCAGCTCGAGCATCGTGTTCCAGGGCCAGCCGTACACGATCCAGCCGAAGACGATGATCGTCAGGACCGTGAGCACCCACACGCGCAGGAAGCGCCAGAAGTACTTCGCGCCGCCCCACAGGAAGCGCCGCACGGAGTGTCCCGACGTGCGCTCCAGGAACACCTGCAGCCAGCCGCCCGCGAAGAACACCCCGGCGAGCATCGCGAGGACGGCCAGCATCGCGGCCGCGGATCCGCCACCGGACCGCAGCGCCTCCAGCGCGTCCGCGTGGTCGGTGCGGAAGACCACGTCGAGCGAGCCGAGCACCTCGTGCGGCTCGTAGGCGTGCGGCAGCGTGCGGCCGAACCAGGCCATCCACGGCGCGACCAGGACGAGCGCCAGGAGCAGCGGCGCGAGCCAGGTCAGGAACCACAGCGGAAAGCGCCCCACGGCGGCCCGGAGGGCGCGCAGGAACACCAGGCCGCGCGGAGCGGAACGCTCGGACTCGTGGACGCTCATCCGCCGAGACCTCCGATCCAGTGGAAGAAGCGCTGGTACTGGGACAGCACGCGCTCCCCCCAGCGCCACGGGGTCAGACCCTCCGTGGCCGCCACCCAGCGGTTGTTCGACATGTCGGTGTCGAGGAAGTAGGAGCGCTGCGGGTCGACGACCGCGGACACGAGCTTGTTCGCTCCGCTGCGCTCGAGACGCGTCCAGGTCGTGCCCTCCTGCTCCTCGCGCGACCAGAGCACGTCCTCGGTCGTCCCGTCCTCGAAGGTCAGCCGGACGGTGACGGGCAGGCGCAGCGTGCCGGCGCGACGCAGCTCGACCTCGATCTCCCAGGGGGCCTCGTCCTCGGAGGAGCCGTCGTGCTTCTCCTCGAAGAACTCCCCGCCCTCGCTCTGGAAGTAGCCGATGGGCTTCGGGCGCCGCCGCTGGGAGACGGAGACGCTCCAGTCGACGGTCCCGGTGCCCTGGAACACCTCGCGGAAGTACCAGTCGATCTCGACCTCCGCGCCGCGCTGGAAGGTCGCGTAGAAGTCCTGCGGGTAGGGGTGGCGATAGCGCCACTCCTCCGCGAAGTGCCGCATGCCGCGCAGGAACGCGTCGCGACCGATGACCGGCTCGAGCGAGCGCAGCGCGACGGCCGTGCGCGGATAGCTGTTCACCACGTAGCTGCCGCGATCCGCGTACTCCCAGGAGAAGGTCTCGATCGGGTCCGTGTCCGGATCGGACAGGTAGCGCGTGCGGTCGTGCCAGCGGGGGTCGGTCGTCGTGGGCGCGAAGGTGAACGCGGGCTGGTCGCGCCAGAGGTCGAGGAAGCCCGACTCGGGCAGCGGGGTCAGCTCGATGGGATCGAGGAAGGGATCTCGAGGCTCTCCCCGACCAGCAGTCCGCTGACCGGTCCCCCGCCGGGCACTCCACCGACGCGCCGACCGTCGATCGGCAGCACGCCGTAGTCGGTGGTCTCCCGCTTCGCCCCGAACACCCGCCACAGCACCTCGGAGTCGGTGTAGGAGTTCAGCCCCTCGTCGAGCCAGGCGGACTCGAACTCGTTGTTGCCGACGAGCCCGTACCAGAACTGGTGGCCGCACTCGTGCACGGTAACGCTCTCCGGGCGGTGCATGTCGGGCGTCGTGAACAGCCGCGTGCCGCAGGTGAACAGCGTCGGATACTCCATCCCGCCGGCGGCGCCGCCTCCCCAGGCGGGATCGATGACCGTGATGTGCTGGTAGGGGTACTCCCCGAACCACAGCCCGTAGAAGAACAGCGCGGCGCAGGTCGCCTCGATGTGCCGCCCGACCTGACCCGCGTGTTCGGGCTGGACCAGCACGGTCACGTCCACGTTGCGCAGCGCGAGGTCGACGTCCTCGCCGAAGGCGGCGCGGGCCTTCTCCACCTCCTCGGGGAAGCGTTCGGCCCACTCGCTGAACCGGAAGATGTGGTTCTCGACCACGAAGTCCGGGTCGGCGGTCCACGTGAAGTCGTGCACGAGCGGCAGCTTCCCGAACGCGTCCTGTCGCTGACGGTCGAGCTCGCTCGGCGCCTGGAAGCGGATCTTCCGACGGCCGTCCTCCCAGTCGTCGGTGACGCGCACGCCGGAGCCGAAGACCTTGCCCTCGTACTCGCTGGGGAGGTCGAGCTGCACGTCGTAGGTCCCGAAGTCGGCGTACCACTCGCTGTTGGCGTGGAACTGGTGCGCGTTCCAGCCGCGCCCGGTCTCGTACACCCCGAGCTTCGGGAACCACTGCGCGACGAGCAGGAAGTCGCCCTTGTAGCCGGTGCGCCGACGGACGCGCGGGAGCTGGGACTCCCAGGCGACGCGCACGGTGATCGTCTCTCCGGGTGGCACCGGCTGCGGCAGGTCGACGCTGAAGACCGTGCGGTCGTCCTCCCGCCCGTCGTCGGGACGCTGGAAGCGAAGACTGCCGAACAGGTCGGCCGGTCCCGCGTCCTGGAGGAGCTCGATGGACGTCACGCGCTGCCAGCCCCAGCCGTCCTCGGCCTTCACGGCTCCGCGGTAGCGCCCCTTGCCCTCGACCAGGTGGGTCGAGCGGTTGTTCGAGAACGCGTTCAGGTAGAGGTGGAACCACAGCTCCTCGACCGCGTCGGCGCTGCCGTTGGTCCAGTCCACCTCGAGCGAGCCGCTCAGGGTCTTCGCCTCGCCCTCGAGCCGCGCCTGGATGCGGTAGTCCGTGCGCGAGCTCGCGGTGTCCCCCTGGCGCGCCTCGGCGACGCCCGTCCCGAGGAGCGCCGCCAGCCCGACCGCCAGGAGACGTGCCCGAGCCCCGGTGCCCGCCCTGGGTGCGGTTCCCGGGACCTCCGAGCGCCCCCTGCCAGAGCACCAGAAGTTCATTGCTGACAAGGCCTTGGGTTCATTCTGCGAGGTGCGGGCGGAGACCCGCGGCAATCCCCGTGTTTTCCGCTCACGCGGAGTCCGCGGGTGCCGATAACGGAGGCAGGAAACCTTTCCCATCCTCTTGGAAAAGGAGCCTCTCATGGAAGTCCACGGAAGACAACCCGAACCGCTGAAGCCGGGTCGAGGCCGCCTCGACGCCGACAGGCAGCCGGTCCGTGAGCGCGTGGAGGATGCGCGTGCCGACCTCGAGGGCCTCGAAGAGGTTCGCAAGGCCGCACGCGAGGCGCAGGCCGCACGCTCCCAGGAGCCGCGCGGCGACCGGATCGAGCTGTCGAGCGCCGCTGTCGACTCCACGGCCCAGGACGCCGAGCGTCAGGACCGCGTCGATGCGCTGCGAGCCGCCTACATCGCGGGCGAGCTCGGCACGCAGGAGCGCCTCGAGCGCGCCGCCGAAGGCCTGCTCCGCGGTTGACCCGAGCTCCCGAGGCACGACCCTCGGGAACCGGCGCTCTCAGAGGAGCAGAGCGATCTGGAACGCCGCGAAGCGCGCGAAGCGCTCGGGCGACAGGAGCGCGATCTGCCAGGCCTTCTCGCGGTCGTCGACGTGGTAGTAGGCGCGCAGGCCGTCCTGCACGCGCTCGTCCCGCGCGTCCAGGTGGACGGACGAGGACCACACCACGAGTCCGGTCTCGGCGGACACCAGGTCGAGCGTCAGGCTCAACAGCTGCGGCGGGAAGAACCGCTCGTCCGTGACGGAACCGAACAGGATCGCGTCGAGGTTGTAGCGACGCGAGAGCTCGATGATCGTGCGCGGGCTGTAGGACCCGGTGCGGTGCGGGTCGCCGGCCTCCACCATCTCCAGGTCGTCCGCGTCGAGGCAGATGACCTCGTAAGGCGTCGCGCGCGCGACCTCCGACAGGAACGAGGCCTGCAGCTCCTGCGCCTCGGTGGTCGCCAGCTCCTTCCCGGAGAACGGGAGCAGCCCGACGCGCTCGATGGCGTAGGTGTCGAAGTCGTTCGAGACCTCCGCCGTCGCCAGGAGCGGCATCGGGGGGACGTAGTTCGCGAGGCAGGAGCCGAGCAGCGGCGCGATGCCTGCGAGGAGGACCAGGCGGAGGTTCATCGGGGTTGCTCCGGGTTCGCGACGGAGCGGGCCTCGGGAGCGGCGCCCTGGCTGCGGTGCCAGGCGATCTGCGTCTCGAGCAGGAGCTTCTCCGCCTCGAGCCTGCGCAGCTGCGCCTTCGCCAGCCGACCGGCGAGGTCCTTGTTCTCCTGCATGAGCGTGCTCTTCGCCTGCTCGAGCGCCTCGATGCGCGTGCCCTGGGTCAGGCCGTCCTCGCGCTGCGCGCCGAGCTCCGCCTGGCTCGTCTCGAGCGCCGCCTGGAGCGCCGCGACCTCGCTCTGGAGCTGGTCTCGCTCGTCGAGCACCGACTGGTAGAGCTCGATGATGTGCATGCGCCCGTCGACGGACTCCTCCATCGCGTGCGTTCCGGCGCCGGACACGGAGACGACCTCTCCCTGCCGCGGGCCGTCCACGACGCCACCGTCCCAACCGAGGAGCGGCGCGCCCTGCGCACCGCTGGAGGCCGGGTACGCGTTCTGATGCACGGTCGGCTGACTGGCTGGCGCCCCCGGGTTGCGGAAACGTCCCTGCGGTTGCCAGCCCCCGGACTGGGGAACGGCCATCGGATCCTGGAAGGCCAGCGGCATCTGACAGGCGGAAAGGCCGGCCAGCGCCAGGGCGGAGAGCAAGAGGAGTCTCTTCATCGTTCGTAGGTTCAGGCGCTCGGCGGAGCGTCGTAGTCGAGTTCCACGACCGCGACCTCGCCGCACTTGCAGGTGACTTCGAGAGCGGTGACGCGGCCCTCCAGGCGAACCACGCGTACTCCGGGCTGCGGAGCACGCTCGAGGTCCTGGGCGAGGGACACGCCTTCGTGTTGGGTGCGGACCGCGCCGGCCGCCTCCTGGCGGACGAGGGTCTTCTTGATGACGCTCTTCATGCGGTGACGTCGATCCGGTCGCCGAGACCGGCCTCCTGGGAGGGGGGAGCCGGCGCCGTGTCGTCCGGCGCCTCGTTTGCCTCCGCGGAGGAGCCGGTCGTGTGCCGACCGAACTGCTCGGCGAAGTCGTTCGCCTGCTGGCCGTCGGAGCGACGGCGCCGGGAGCGGCGGAGCGTGTTCTCGCGGATCGTGGGTTCGACGTGACGGACGTCCATGGTCGTGTTCCTCACAGGGTTCCGGTCAGGGAGACGAGCTCACGGTTGAGCCGGTAGATCGCGCGGCTGTGGATCTGGGAGACGCGCGACTCGGTGACTCCCAGGACCTCGCCGATCTCCTTCAAGAGCAGCTCTTCGCCGTAGTACAGCGTGATGACGGCCTGCTCCTGCTGGGGCAGCTTCGAGATGGTCTGGACCAAGAGCCCCTTCAGCTCGGAGTACTCGGCCGTCCCGACCGGGTCCTGGCTGCTCGGGTCGCTGAGCATCTGCGCGAGCGTCTCCGACGGCCCGTCCTCGAGGGACACGCTGCCCGCGACGCGCGCCGAGTGCATGATCTGATCCACCTCCTCGTGGTCGACGCCGAGCGCCTTCGCGATCTCCTCCGGAGTGGGCGGGAGCCCGTTCTCCTGCTCGAGGTCGCGCACGACGTTCTCGAGCTCGCGCAGCTTCTCGCGCCGACCGCGCGGCAGGAAGTCGTTGCGCCGCAGCTCGTCGAGGATCGAGCCCTTGATCCGCGGGTAGGCGAAGGTCGAGAACTTCAGCCCGCGCGAGGGATCCCACGCGTCGGCGGCCGCGATCAGGCCGAGCATGCCCCAGCCCAGGAGGTCGTCCCGGTCGATGCGACCGGGAACGTCCCACCCCATGCGCCCCACGATGTGGTGCAACAGCGGCACGTGATCGAGGATCAGCGCGTCGCGATCGACGGCTGCGTCGACCGGAGCGTACTCGGGCTCGCGGCTCAACTAGGGATGCCTCGGGACGGGGATCATGGGGTCAGGAGTCTTCCTTCGCGTCGCTCACCGGATGCTCGAGCCGCAGCGCTTGACGGAGAGCGAGCACACCCAGCCGCGTCGCGAACAGGAGCGCGAGCCAGGTCCCCGCGCCTCGCAAGGCGGCGGTCGTCGGTGGCACGTGGAGAAAGAGCGAGAAGAGCGCCACGGCGCAGGCTCCGGCCACCGCGATGCGGTGCCCGAGGGCGCGCCAAGCGTCGGAGAGGTGGGCCTCGCCAGCGGCTTTATCGACCGAGCTCATCAGAAGCCTTAGACGTCGGTTTCGAGGCGGACCGCAGACCGGAAGGCAGCGCGAATTCGGCGTAACGACGGGCCAAACGCGCGAGGCTCTTGGCCGCCGCGGAGTCGGGGCTGCGTCGCACGAAGGGCGTCTGGGTGAGGACGCCCTGCAGGACCTCGGAGGAGCGCGGCATCCACCCCGCGAGACGCGGGACGCGAGCCAGGAAGCGCTCGCAGACGCCGGCCAGCTTGGTCGCGATCGAGCGCGCCTCGCCGGCGTCCGTCGCCAGGTTCACGAAGATCTCGGGAGTCGGGACCTCGCGACCACGCGCGGCGGCGTGACCGTCGATGGCCTTGATGACTCCGTAGGCATCCGTGACGGCCGCGGGCTCGGGCGTCGTGACCACCAGGACGCGATCCGCACGCACGGCGAACTCGACGACGTCGTCGCCGATCCCGGCGGGACTGTCTCCGAGCACCAGACCGGCCGAGGTCCGCGCGAGCGCGTCGCACAGGCGCTGCCGGCGCTTCGGATCCGGACGGCTTCGCTCGACCGAGCCGGAACCCGCCGCGAGCACGTCGAGCTCGAACGGGGAGTGTGTGATGCAGTCGCCGAGCTCGGCGTAGCCATCGAGGAAGTCCTCGACCGTCCGCGGCGGCTCCAGCCCCAGCATCACGTCGAGGTTCGCGAGCCCGAAGTCGAGGTCGCACACGAGCGGGGCGGCACCGAGACCAGCGAGCTGCAGGCCGAGGTTCGCGGCGAGCGTCGTCTTTCCGACCCCGCCCTTGCCACCGGTCACCAGGAGGAACGGCGGTCCGTCGACCGCTTGTTCGAGCGTCGCGGTCACGCGAGCCTCCCGCGCAGCGCGAGGTCGGCCAGACGGTCCTCGTTCGGACGCGTGAGGTGGGCACGGATGTCGGGACCGTCGCAGAGGAACGCGAGCGGGAGCTTCCGGCGGGACAGCTCCTCGAGCACGACCAGCGGCTCGTCGGTCTCGTCGAGCTTCGTCAGCACGCCACCGGACGGCGCGAGACGGCCGTAGGCGTCGGCGACCAGCTCCGCCGCGCCGGCGCTCTTGGTCGCGGGAACCACCAGGTAGACCTCGGTGGCTCCGAGCTCGCCGATCCGGTCGATCTCGGCGGCGAGCTGGTCGAGCCCCGCCTCGTCGCGCGGCGACAGTCCGGGCGTGTCGACCAGGACCACCTCCGCCGCGGCGTTGCGCCGGCACTGCTTCGCGAGGTCGGCGGCGTCGCGGACGGAGAGGATCGGGAGCTCCGTGCGGTCGACGTCGGCGTCGATCGCGCGCAGGCGACTCGGGCCGGCCGTGTCGAGGCTGGCGCACAGCACCTTGCGCCCGTTCTCGATCAGGCGACGCGCGAGCTTCGCGAACGTGGTCGTCTTCCCGGAGCCCGTGGGCCCGGTGAAGACGAAGAAGGTCTGCTCCTTCGGCTTCCGCTTCGGTGCCGGAAGGACCGGGAACGCTCGCCCCAGGATCTTCGCGGCTCCGTCGATCGCGTAAGCCCCGCGGTAGCGCGAGCCGGCCAGCGTACGGACGACCGAGGCGGTCAGGCGCAGGGACGCCCCGTGCTCGAGCAGGCGGTCGCGCACGTCGCACGCTCCGGGTTCGCGCAGGAGATCGAGCACGTCGGCGTAGTCGTCCCGCGTCTTGGGGAGACGGCCGCGTGTCGAGCCACCGGGCGAGACGCTCGGTTCGTTGGTTCGGGACTTCTTGACGGATTGACGCTTCATGGGATCAGTCCTCCATCGTCACGATCGCCGTCGTCTCCACCGCACGGGCCGGAACGACCTCGTTGTAGGAGAGAACGGAGACCTTGGGCAGCGAGGCTCGCACGAGCTCGCTCAGGAACCGACGCACGTTCGAGCGAGCGAGCAGGACGGCGTCCTTGCCGCTCTTCGAGGCGGTCGTGATCGCCTCGCCGATTCGCTCGACGAGACGTTGGAGATAGACGGGATTCACCGGCTGGGCGTCGGTGTCCTGACCGACGCCGACGGCCGCCGCGAGACGCGCCTCGACCGTGGGCTCGAGCGTGATCGCATGGACGGTGCCGCTCTTGTCGGCGACGAGCTCGCACAGGGTGCGGCCCAGCCGCTGGCGCACGAGCTCGCTCAGGGTCTCGACGTCGCGCGACTTGGCGACGTTGTCCGCGAGCGACTCCAGGATCGCCGGCATATTCCGCACCGGAACGCCGTCCCGCAGGAGGTTGGCCAGCACCTGCTGGACCTCACCGTAGGTGAACTTCTCCGGCAGGAGCTCTTCCACGACGGCCGGCGCCGTCTTGCGGGCGTTCTCGACCAGCTCCTTCACGTCGTCCCGGGTGAGGATGTCGGGCAGCGACGTCCGCAGCACTTCCGTGAGGTGCGTCACGAGCACGCTGGTCGGGTCGATGACCGTGTAGCCCAGGAGCTCCGCCTCGTCGCGTTGCCCCGCCCCGATCCACCAGGCGGGCAGACCGAACGCGGGGTCGGTCGTCTCCTTGCCGCGGATCTTCCCGGTCGCGACGCCGCCGTCCATGGCGAGGAAGCTCCCCGGCTCGATCGTGCCGCGCGCGAGCTCTTGCCCTCCGATCAGGACGCGGTAGGCACCCGGCTCCATGCGGATGTTGTCCTTGATGCGCACCGGGGGAAGGACGACGCCCTCGCTGCCCGCGAACCGTTTGCGGATCTGCGAGACGTGGTCGAGGATGCCCGTGCCGGAGCTGTCCTGCACCAGCGGGATCAGGCGGTAGCCGATCTCCAGCGAGACGCGGTCGACGTTGAGGAGCTCGAGGGTCTCGTTGGCCGCCTCCTGCTCCGTCGACGCCTCGCCCTCCGCCGGCGTCGTCCCGCCGTCCGCGGACTCGGCCTCGGGGGCCAGCAGCTCCTCCGATCCGTTCATCCCGCGGGTCGAGCGCCAGGTCAGGAGCAGCAGCGTCGCGAGGATCGTGAACGGCAGGCTCGGCATGCCCGGCAAGAGGCCGATCGTGAACATCATGCCGGCGGCGATCAGCGTCGCCCGCGGCTGGCTTCCGACCTGCGCCATCAAGCTGAAGCCCAGGCTGCGGTCGCTGGTCGCCTTCGTGACGAGCAGCGCCGCCGAGGTCGACACGAGCAGCGCGGGGATCTGCGTCACCAGACCGTCGCCGATCGTGAGCATCGCGTACTTCTGACCCGCCTCACCGACCGAGATGCCGCTGAGCGAGCCGATCGCGATGCCGCCGAGCAGGTTGAGCGCCGTGATGATCAGGCCCGCCACGGCGTCTCCGCGCACGAACTTGGAGGCACCGTCCATCGCACCGTAGAACTCGGCCTCGGTCGCGACGCCGGTGCGCCGCTTGCGCGCCTCCTCGGAGTCGATCAGCCCCGCGTTCAGGTCGGCGTCGATCGCCATCTGCTTGCCGGGCATCGCGTCGAGCACGAAACGGGCGGCGACCTCGGAGATCCGTCCAGCGCCCTTCGTGATGACGACGAACTGGATGATGATCAGGATCAGGAAGACGACCAGGCCGACGGTCAGGTTGTCCCCCGCGACGTAGCCGCCGAAGGACGAGATGATCGTGCCGGCGCGACCCTGGCTGAGGATCAGGCGCGTGCTCGCCACGTTCAGCCCCAGCCGGAACAGGGTGGCGAACAGGAGGATCGTCGGGAACGTCGACAGCTCCGAGGAGGCGCGCACGTTCATCGAGACGAGCAGCAGCATCAGAGAGCTCGTCACGTTCAGCGCCAAGAGCAGGTCGAGCACCCCCGGGGGCAGGGGCATCAGCAGCGTGATCATCAGCCCGATCACGCCCAGGCCCATCACCCAGTCGGAGTAGCGGGACAGCCAGTTCCCGACGCGTTCGACGTTTCCGGTGTTCGACATGGTTCAGCCCCTAGGCGCTCGCCGCCATCTCCGGAACCCGACCGCGCATGCGGTACACGTAGCCCAGGACCGCGGCGACGGCCGCGTACAGGTCCTCGGGGATCTCGTCGCCCACCTCGCACTGCGCGTGCAGCGCGCGCGCGAGCGGGACGTCCTCGTAGCAGACGACGCCGTGCTCGCGCGCCACGGCCTTGATCCTCTGCGCCAGCGAGTCGATGCCCTTCGCGAGCACGACCGGCGCCCGCGGAGTCGCCGCGTCGTCCGCGTCGCGCTCGTAGCGAAGCGCGACGGCGTAGTGCGTCGGGTTCGTGACGACGACGGTGGCCTTCGGGACGTCCGCCATCATGCGGCGCGACGCCAGCTCCGACTGCATCCTGCGAATGCGTGCGCGCACGTGCGGGTCCCCCTCGGTCATCTTCGCCTCGTCGCGAACCTCCTTCTTGGTCATGCGCAGGTCCACCGAGTGCTGGTAGCGCTGATAGAGGAGGTCGGCGATCGCGAGCGCGATCACCACGGCCAGGGCGCCCAGGCAGCAGCGGAAGAGCACGACGCCGACCGCGGCCAGCATCGGACCGAGCTCGTTGATGCCGACGCGCGTGAGCTGCTCCAGGTGCAGGAGCGCGATCCAGACGACGACCACCGTGATCAGGACGACCTTGGTCGCCGCCATGCCGGTCCGGACGGCGGACCGCATGCTGAGGAACTTGGACCAGCCGGAGACCGGGTTGACCTTGTTGAAGTCCAGCTCGAGCGCCTTGGGCGCGATGCGGAACCCGACCTGCAGGAAGCCGGCCAGCGCGCTGATCAGGATCGGCGGCAGCGTGACCGCGAGCAGGAGGCCCGTCGCCGAGAAGGTCGACTCCTCCAGGATCACCGCGGCCTCGGGGACCGTCAGGTCGCTGGTGCCGATCTCCCCCATCACGGTCACCACGTCCACCGCGTTCTCCCCGATGGCCCGCATCAACGCGCCTCCCCCGAGCATGAGGGAGGCCAGGCCGACGGCCAGCCCGATCGCGGCGATGAACTCCGTCGACATCGCGACCTGCCCCTTCTCGCGGGCCTCGTCGCGCTTCTTCGGAGTCGCCTCCTCGGTCTTCTGTTCCTTCTCCGCTTGATCGGCCACGCCGTCACCTCAGAGCCACCAGGCCCTTGTCCAGCCAGTCGAGGAACCGGTCGTGGAGCTGCGTCATCGACGGCTCCAGGAGCGGTGCGAAGAAGTACATCGCGAGGAGCGCGACGATCACGCGCAGCGTGAAGCCGAGCTCGAGCACGTTCAGCGTCGGGACGGCGCGGGACAGGATCCCGATCAGCACCGAGACGATGACGAGGAAGATCAGGACCGGCGCTGCGAAGACGATCCCGGCCCGGAACATCTCCGAGAACATCCCCTCGAAGGCGGGACCCAGGCCGTTGCCGAGCGAGAGCTTTCCGATCGGCGCCACCTCGAACGAGTTGTCGAGCGAGCGGAGCAGCCAGTGGTGACCGTTC
Organism: uncultured Planctomycetaceae bacterium; assembly: GCA_964509445.1. Classification (GTDB taxonomy): domain Bacteria; phylum Planctomycetota; class UBA1135; order UBA1135; genus CAZDYS01. Next base: position 10,092 of record CAZDYS010000003.1, on the reverse strand, counting down.
ATGCCCAGGAGCGCCAGCATGAAGATGTTCTCGTAGAGGCTCGTGATCATCGAGGACTGCACCCCGGTGACGGGGTCGACCTGACGACCGACCATGAACCCCATCTCGTGGCCGATCATCTCGCCGGCCACGTGGATCGCGACCAGCGCGACCTGCAGGAACAGCCCGATGAACGCGCCGATGATCAGCTCGCGCGCCATCATCGCGCCGTAGGTGAAGCCGTCGATGCCGGTCGGGAGCGGCTCTCCGATCGCGATGTAGATCACGCCCGACACCAGCACCGTGAGCGCGATCTTGTAGCCGCTGAATCCCGTCCCGATCCCGAGGATCGGAGCAGCGATCAGGAGCGCAGAGGTGCGCGCGAGCATCAGCCCGAACGCCTCGACGGTCTCGATGTGGAACAGCGCTTCCACGTCAGGCCAACCCGAACTCGTTGAGCTGTCCGAGGATGCGAAGGAAGAAGTCGCGCAGGATGGACAGGGCCGGGGCGAGCAGGAGCAGCGCGACGACGACGACCGCGAGCATCTTCGGGACCAGCGAGAGCGTCTGCTCCTGCACGGAGGTGAGCGCCTGGAACAAGCTGACCGCCACGCCGACGATCAACCCGACCGCGAGGACGGGCCCCGCGAGCAGGAGGACCGTGAAGAGCATCTCCCGGAAGAGATCGATGACGCGCAGGTCGAGGTCCATCAGATCACGAAGGAGGTGACGAGGGACTCGCAGACCAGCCGCCAGCCGTCGACCAGCACGAACAGGAGGATCTTGAACGGCGTCGAGATCATCACCGGCGGCAGCATGAACATGCCCATCGAGATCAGCACCGAGGCGATCACGAGGTCGATCACGAGGAACGGCAGGAAGAGCAGGAAGCCCATCTGGAACGCGGTCTTCAGCTCGCTGAGGACGAACGCGGGCACGACGACGCGCAGCGGCAGTTCCTCGCGCGGCAGGATCGCGCCTTCCACGTCTCCTTCGAGGTCCGCGAGCTCGAGGAACAGGTCGAGCTCCTCCTCGCGCGTGTTGTCCAGGAGGAAGCCGCGCAGCGTGCCCCAGGCCGCGTCCCCCGCGTCGGCCATCGCGATCTGGCCGTCCTTGTAGGGCTTGTAGGCGTCCTCGTAGACGTCGCTGAACACCGGCCCCATCACGAAGGTCGTCAGGAACAGCGACAGTCCGATGAGGATCGGGTTGGGCGGTAGCTCCTGGACGGCGAGGGATCGGCGCACGAACGAGAGCACGATCACGATTCGCGTGAAGCTCGTGAGCGAGATCAGGATGGCCGGGACGAGCGACAGGACCGTCAGGACGACCGCGACCTCGACGGCCTCGCTCATCTGCAGCCCGTCCTCACCCGTCACGTCCTGGTCGACGACCGGCGCGACTCCCGGTGCGGGAGTGCTCTGCGAGAACGCAGGCGTCGTCACCCCGAGGAGAGCGACAAGGACCAGGGCGATGCGGAGGAAGGTGTTCATCCGACGATCCCCTCCCCGCGCTTCCAGCGCTCCACGGTGCGGCGTCTGCGGCGCCCCGTCGGTCCCGGCTGCGACGCACGCAGCTCTTCCGCGAGCGAGACCGGGAACGGCTTCACGCCGGGGGGCAGCGGCTGGACCTTCTCGCGACTCGGGGTCGGAGGGACGGTCTCCGGACGCGGCGCGGGCGCCGTCTCCTGGGAGCGTTCCTCCGAGGGGGCCGGCGCGGCTTTGGGAGCCGCCTGGACCGCCTCGTCCTTCTCGAGCTCCGCGATGTTCGTGATCTCCTTCTCGCCGAGCCCGATCAAGAAGTTGCGGTCGAAGCACCGCACGACGAGCAGACGGCGGCGACCTCCGAGCGGGAGGACGTCCGTCACCTGGAGCGAGCGCTTCGCCGCGTGGCGCCGGACGCTGTCCGCCACGAACCGGCGGAAGGCCCAGGCGAGCCCGAGCACGAGCGCGAGGATCCCCAGGCACACGAGGACGTAGCGCGTGAGATCGGGACCGGCGGCGGCGGCAGCGGTCTCCTCGGGCGTCAAGAACGCGAGGACGGGGTCGATCGGCATGGGGAGGAGGCGCGCGGGGACGCGGACCATCCGGTCCTCCGCGGCGTCCTGACCTTCGACACCTCAGGCCCGAGGCTTTGCCCTTCCCTTCCCGATGTCGAACATTGCAACACCCAGTCTCCGCGGCGGGACGCGCGGAGTGTTGTATTTTGCGACAGTCAGCCGGAGACGTCGCAGCGGCCGCCGGTGTTCGGCTCCGCTCCGTGGCCCGCCAAGGCCTTGCGCGCCTGCAGGGCGCGCGTGAGCTCGCTCCCGACGGTCTCGCGCGCCGAGGAGGCGGTCGCGAGCAGCACCGTGTGCAGCCGGCGCACCCGATCGAACAGAGCGCGCAGCTCCGGCTCCATGCGCCGGTCGGCGAGCCGGTCGTTGATGGCCCGCAGCTCGTCGAAGGCACGCTGGATCGGAGCGGGGTTCACCCCCTGCCCCTCCGAGCCGTCTCCCTCGAGGACGCACAGCGCGTTCTCGAGCTCGGCGGCGAGCGTGCGCAGCGGCTTCTCCCGGTGGTCGCCGTCACCTTCGAGGCAGACCCGCGTCGGGCGCCGCGGTCATCCCGATCCCGCGCCAGCCCTCGAGCAGCTTCTCGAGCACCGAGATCGCGCCGGGCAGCGTCTCCGAGGACCCCTCGAGGATCGACTCGCGGATCTGGTCCTGCACGAACTCGTAGAGCCCGTTCAGGTGGTCGCACAGCTCGGGAGACTGCTCCGGCTCCAGCGACAGCCGGAGCTCGCTGACGACCGCGTCCGCCTTGTTCAGACGCACGGTGAAGGCCGCGGGATCGGCAGCGGGGTCCATCTCCTGGGCCTGGCGCAGGAAGCGGATCGCTCCTTCGTAGAGCAGGTGAACGATCTTCAGCGGCGGTGCGTTGTCGAACTTGGAGTTCGCGTAGGCCGAAACGGCTTCGTGTGCGTCCATCGATTAAGTGGGGAAGGCAGCGCCGGAGGAGAGATAGGCGCCCTGTGCATTGAGCTGTCCGATCAGCTCCTCGAGGCGAGCGAACTGCAGCACGAGCGACTCTTCGAAGCGCTCGACGCCGAACTCGAGACGTTCGATCTCGTCGTCGATGTCGCCCATGATCGTCTGGGCGGTGTCCCGGCGCAGGTCGAAGAGTCCCTTGATGGAGACGGTCTCCCCCCCGATGTCCGTCGTGCTGTCGTCGACCAGCGTCTCGATCGCCTGCGTCAGCTTCACGAACGCGCCGTCGTCGTCGGAGATCTCGCCGTCCCCGTCGTCGTTGACCAGGAGGTTGGCGAAGCTCGTGAGACTCTCGCCGAGCTTCTCCTCGATGACGTCGTCGTCGAGCTCCATCCGGCCGTCGGAGTCGAAGCTGATCCCGATCTGGTTGAGCGCCACGAAGCCGTTGTTGGTCGCGGACTGCAGCTCGAGCAGCTCGGTGTCGCTGATGTCGAAGACCGCTCCCTGCAGCGTGTTCTTGACCCGGTCCAGGATCGAGTCGCCGAACAGGAGGCCGCCCTGGCCGGCCTCCTCGCTGAACTCCTGCTGACCGTTGATGAAGTCGATGACCGCGTTGTAGGAGGCCGCGAACTCGTCGAGGTTCGTCTGGATCCCCTCGCTGTTCGCCTCGACCGTGAAGGAGGTCGAGCCTCCCGCCTGGGTCACCGTGAAGCTGATCCCCTCGAGCACGTCGTTGAACAGGTTCGTCGAGCGCTCCACCTGGAGGCCGTCGATCGTGACCTGCGCGTTGCTGGCCTGCTGGATCTGGACGGGATCTCCCAGGTCCGGATAGCTGACGCTCAGGTCCTGGATCGCGTAGTCCGAGCCGGTCTGGTTGCCCGTGAGCACGAGCTGGTACGAGGGCGAGGCCTCCGTACCCGTGTTGATCACGCTCGCGGTGACGGAGTCCCCTGCGTTCGCGTTGATCGTGGCCGCGATGTCGTTGAGGCTGTCCGTGCCGGAGACGATGTCGATGTCGTAGTTGACCAGGCCCCCCGTCTCGTCGTCGAAGACGGAGAACGTGACGTTGCCCTCGCCCAGCGAGGCGTCGGGGTCGGCCACCGCATCGAAACGGTAGCGGTCCGCGGCCGCGAGCTGCGTGACGTCCAGGGTGTGGGCCGCTGCCGGCGCGTCCCCGGTGAGCTGGAAGTTGGCGACGCCCTCGCTCGCGACCTGCAGGTCGTAGGCGAAGAAGCCGCCGTCGCCGAGCTCCTCGGCCTTGGTCTGCAGGTCCTTGACGAGTCGCTCGAGGGTGCCGACGAGGTCCAGCCGCTGCTGTTCGTCGTTGCGCTTGAGCTGTAGCGCCTCGATCGGTCGTCGCTCGAGCGCCACCAGCTGCGTGATGATGGCGTTCGTGTCGAGACCGCTCGCGAGTCCTCCGAATGTGATCGACATGTCGCTGTTCCTGGGTGCTCGGTGAAGCTCTCCGCGGCGCTTATCGGCCGTCCTCGTGAGCAGGCTTAGGTCCCCGCCCCGTTTGTCCCCGCCCTGCGAAGACCCGAATTTCCTTCCCGGTTCCTCCTTCCGGAACCACCTCGAGGAGCCCCATCACCGGCTGGTGATGGGGCTCCCTGAAGGCAGGCGAGGGGACTCCGTGGGGGCCTCCCTCGGGGAGATCAGACTCCCCTAGCCGAGGAGCGAGAGCGCCAGCTGCGGCTGGCTGTTCGCCTGAGCGAGGACCGACAGAGCGGCCTGCTGCATGATGGAGTTCCGCGTCAGGTCGGCGGTCTCCATGGCCACGTCCACGTCGCGGATGCGGCTCTCGGCGGCCTGCAGGTTCTCGGACGCCGCACCGATGCTGCGGACGGTCGAGGACAGGCGGTTCTGGGCGGCACCGAGGTCGCCACGGAAGCTCGTGACGGTGTCGATGGCGGAGTCGATCGTCGCGAGGGCGGCCTGCGCGTTGGTCGACGTCGTGATGTCGAAGCTCGTGCCGTCGAGGCCGAGACCGGCGTCGGTCACGGTCGAGAGCGAGATCGAGATCGTCTCGCCGGAGTCCACGCCGACCTGGATGTCGATGCTCGTGGTGGAGCCGGTGAAGAGCGACACGTCGTTGAACGTGGTGTCGTCGGCGACGCGGTCGATCTCGGAGATGAGAGCCGTGAACTCGTCGTTCAGGACGTCGCGGTCGCCCGAGTTGAGCGTGCCGTTGGAGGCCTGGACGGCCAGCTCGCGCATCCGCGTGAGGTTGGCGTTGACTTCACCCATGGAACCTTCGGCGGTCTGCACGAGGGCGATACCGTCGGAGGCGTTCCGCGAGGCTTGGTTCAGCGAGCGCACTTGCGCGCGCATGCGCTCCGAAATACCCAGGCCCGCCGCGTCGTCCGCCGCCGTAGCGATGCGGAGACCGGAGGAGAGCCGGGAGTAGTTGCCGGCAAGGCGACCCGAGACGTTGCCCAGGTTGCGCTGTGCGTTCAGCGAGAAGATGTTGTTGTTAACTCGAAGTCCCATTGTCTTCGTTTCCTTTGGATAGGTTGTCAGATCTCTGACGGACATCTGCCTTCCGACCACTCGGAAGAGCAGAAGTGCACGCGCCTACCGGATTCCCTTCCTGTTCACCGCGAGGGCTCACAGGGGCACGGGGAGTCCAGGCACCGCGTACTCGACGTTGCGCACCGGTTGGCGACCGGTCCGCTCCTTCGCTCTTTGGCACGGAGCGAAGGTGTTCTTGTGCAACATCAGCTCGGAGCGCATCCGAGCCTCTTGGACGTCACCTGGTTGTCAGAGAGCAGTCTTCGCTGCTGAATGGGGAACCGCTCCGAGGAGCGGTTCCCCTCCCTCAGCGATCGGCCCTAGAAAGGCCGGTATGCGCTGTTATCCCTGGAGGAGGGAGAGAGCGATCTGCGGCTGTGCGTTCGCTTGGCTGAGCACGGAAACCGCAGCTTGCTGGAGAATGGTGTTCCGCGTGAGGTCCGCCGTCTCGAGGGCGACGTCCACGTCACGGATGCGGCTCTCGGCCGCCGCGAGGTTCTGGTTCGCGTTCTGCAGGCTTCGAATCGCCGTGTTGAGGCGGTTCTGGGCCGCACCGAGACCACCACGCGTCTGCGTGAGCTGGTCGATCGCGGAGTCGATCGTCGCGAGCGTCGCCGAGGCGTTCGTCACCGTGGTGATGTCGAACGTCGTCAGGCTGAGACCGAGGCCGGTCGTCGACGTGTCCGCGAGGCTGAGCGAGATGACCTCGCCCTGCTCGGTACCGATCTGGATGTCGATCGTGCCGCCTGCCGCGTTGAGCAGGTTGACTCCGTTGAACTCGGTCGTGTCGGCGAGCCGGTCGATCTCGTTCAGGAGAGCCTGGAACTCGGCGTCCAGGGTGGTGCGGTCTCCGGAGTTCAGCGTGCCGTTCGCAGCAGCGACGGCCAGCTCACGCATCCGGTTGAGGCTCGCGTTCGCCTCGTTGAGCGCACCCTCGGCCGTCTGGACGAGGCTGACGCCGTCCTGGCCGTTGCGCGCCGCTTGCGACAGCGACTTGAGCTGAGCACGCATGCGCTCGGAGACACCGAGGCCCGCGGGGTCGTCGGCCGCCGAAGCGATCCGCATGCCGGAGGCCAGTCGTTGGTAGTTGCCGCTCAGGCGGTCCGTCACCACCGCGAGGTGGCGCTGGGCCGCGACCGAGCTGATGTTGGAGTTGACTCGAAGTCCCATGATGGTCTGGGGTTACCGGGGTTCTAGGTTCGTCTGAGGTGGGAGGTGCGGGGGACGTGTCCCTCGTACCGCGGCTGTTCTCGGTGTCCCCCCGGACCGCATGAGTTCGCGCCGCGAGAATTCCGCCGATCCCGCCGGCGCGCGCGCAGCCCGACCCGGACAGGATTTCTCAAAGCCCGTCTCAGGACCCCGTGAAGGGCGTCCTCGCTGCCACGTTCCGCGCGCCGGGTCGCGTTCGCGTTGCAGAGATTCCGTCGCGAGATCGGAGCGCAGGAGTTCCCGAGGGCAGCCTTTGCTCGCCTCGCGCGATCCGTACGATCGTCGCCATGCAACCGGAGCTGCTCTTCGGACCCTCGGCCGCGGCCACGCGGCTCGCGGGCCAGGTCGAACGCGTCGCGGGAACCCCGCGCACGACGGTGCTCCTGCGTGGATCCCGCGGGATCGAGCTGGAGCTCACGGCCCGCGCGATCCACGAGGCCTCGCCCGCCGCGGGCGGTCCGTTCGTCCGCGTGCAGGCGGCACGGCACGAGGGGCACCCTTCGCCGCTCGCCACGCAGGAAGGAGGAACCTTCTTCCTGGAGGAGGTGGCCGACCTCGACCCGCGCAGCCAGGAGAGCCTGGTCGCGACCCTCGAAGAGCGCGTGGCCTCCACCGGGTCCACGGCGGCCGCGCGCCTGGTCGCGTCGACCGCCAAGGACCTGGAGCTCGAGGTCGAGGAGGGGCGGTTCCGCGAGGACCTCTTCTACCGCCTGAACGTGCTGACGCTGCGCGTTCCCGGCCTGGACGAACGGATCGAGGACCTCGCGACGATCGCGAACCGCCTGCTGGCGGAGCTGCGTGACGCGCTGGGGCGCGCCTTCACCCTGTCTGCGGACGCCGTGGAGACGCTCGAGGCACGCGATTGGTCCGGCGGACTGCTGGAGCTGCGTGCCACCCTGACCTGCGCCGCCGTCGCCAGCGGCTCCGCGGGCACGATCGAGCCGGGCCACGTGCCGGGGGCCGCTCCGTCGGCGCCCGCGAACTCGGACGCGCTCATCCCGCTGCCGCCCCGCTCCGAGGGCCGCGTGCTGCGCGACGTGGAGGAGGCGGCCATCCGTCGCATCCTTATAGAAGCGGCGGGCAACCGCAGCCAGGCGGCTCGCACGCTCGGGATCAACCGGACGACGCTCTACAACAAGATGCGTCTGTACGGGATCCAGTAGGGTCCGGCCCCACCGGGCGGGCTCTTCCTAGGGCCCAGAAAAAAAGGGCAATCGCCCCTCCCGGACGTTCAAGCGTTTTCCGGATTCGGTCGAAAGGGCGCGTGTAGGCGGCTCCCGAGAGCTGCCCGACGCCTCTCCCCGCGTTCCCCGACCGATCCATGCGGACCGAGCACGACAGCCCCCGACCCCGACGAGCCCTGCCCGAACTGCAGCCGGGCGAAGCCTTCGGCTCGGCTCTCTCGAGCGGCCTCGACGTCCCCCTGTCCGCGCTGCGCGCTTCGCTCGAGGCGCTCGAACATCGCCTCCCCGCCGGGCACTCGGACCAGGGCCTCGTGGAGTGCGCGCTGGAGGAGCTTCAGGACATCGGCCGCAACGTGCGCGGGCTGCTGGAGCTGGTCGCCGAGCCGACCCTGATGCCGATGCGCTGCACGACCAGCGAGATCGCTCGCACGGTCGTCACCGGACTCCCGCCCGCTCAACGGAACCGCGTGCTGGTGGCGCGGGACCAGGCGGAAGAAACCGTCTGTCTCGACGCCCCGCTGCTCTCGCGGTCCGTGCGCCGACTGGTGGAGAACGCGCTCGAAGCGACCCAGGAGGACATCCTCGTCGTCGCGCGCCACGAGGGGGACCAGATCACCTTCCGCATCCTCAACCGCTGCGGAAGCGACTTCGACTCGAAGGACGCGCGTGCGGCCTTCCGCTCGACGAAGCGGCGCCGCATGGGTCTGGGGCTGACCCTGACCGAGCGAGACCTGGAGCTGATGGGCGGAACGCTCGAGCTCTCGCGCTCGCTCGACGCGACGACCGTCGCCACTCTCACCGTCCCGATCGACGACGAGACCGAGCGGCAGGGTTCCTTCCTGCAGGGAGCGATTTCGGCGTGATCCGGATCCAATCCTCTTCCCAGCGGCCCCTGCGCGTCGCGATCTCCTCCTCCTCCTGCCCGCGGGTGGACGCGCTCGTCGAGCTCTTGTCCGCGCGCAAGCACGAGGTCACGCGGCTTCCCCGGCTGGAGGAGCTGGACCGCCCTCTTCACGCGGCGATCGACGTCCTGGTGGTCGACCTCGCTCACGAGAACGGCGTCCGCGGACTGCTCCTCCTGGAGAGCCTGCCGTTCGACCTGGTCCAGGTGCCCGTCGTCCTCGTCGGCACCGGCAACGATCCCGACCATCTGATGCGCGCGATGGAGCTCGGCATCACCGACGTCGTGCCGGAGGCCTTCGCTCCGCGGTCGTTCGTGACCGCCGTCGAGAGCGCCGCGGGTCCCGAGCCGCTCGTTCCGGTCACGTCCGCCGCGGATCTCGGACCGACGCTCGAAGCGAGCTACCCCAACGACCTCGGCGTCGCCTGCACCGGAACGCGCGACCTCGTCGCCTTCCTCGTCCGCACGGGCGTCTGCATGCCGCACGTCGTGCGCATCGCGGCGGCCGCGGCGGCGGTGCTCGAGGAAACGACCGCGCTGCCCCAGGAGAGCATCGAGCTCCACGCCGGCCTCGAGGGCCGGTTCGCCTGGGTGCGCGTCACCGGCTTCGCGATCACCCCGACGAACTCCGTCTCCGAGAAGCGGCGCTTCCTCGTCCATCGACTCGCCGACCAGGTCTCGTCGCGCATCGAGTCCCACGGTCTGAGCGTCGAGCTCGACTTCGAGCTGAGCCCGGTGCCGCACACCGGGACGACGCCTCCGCCGGCCGAGAGCCTGCAGCCGCAGCGGCTGCTGGAGCTCGTCGAGAACACGCGCTCGGAGAAGTCCGTCCTGGCGCCGGCTGCGTTCCAGCACGCGCTCGGTCGCCTGACCGCTTCCGAGCCCACCGTCCCCATCGCGTTCGAGGGCTGAGCTTTGACCGAACATCCGAAGCACGGCGACATCGACCTCGACGAGGACATCTTCGGTTTCGAAGAGCACCTCGGCGACGTCGACCAGTCGCTCGACGACGAGGAGGACCTCGAGGCGATCTTCGCCGCGTTCCAGAGCGAAGAGCTCCGCGAGGAGGAGCCTCCGGCCCCGCTCCCGGCTGCCCCGGCGCCCGTGGAACCCGTTGCGGAGACGCCGGCTCCGGCCGCCGCTCCCGCTCCGGCCGTGACGCCGGTGACGTCTGGGACGCCCGAGGCAGCCGAGGCCGACGCCGCCACCTCGCGGGAGATCGAAGCGATCTTCGAGCAGCCGACGACGGCACCGGACCCGGCCCTCGAGGAAGACCTGTTCGGCCTCGACGAGCCGTCCGCGCCGCTCCCCGAAGCGGTGCCCGCGGCCGCGCCCCAGGCGTT
>CAZDYS010000002.1:22879-29528 GCA_964509445.1 uncultured Planctomycetaceae bacterium | reverse complement strand
GCCTTGCGTCCGAGGAGGCCGAACCAGCGTCCGGGGTCCTCCGCGATCTCGTCGAACGCGCGTCCGAACCAGTAGGAGGAGACCTCGGAGGGGCGCAGCTCCCGGCCCGCATCCGTCTCGGCGAGGAGCACCGTGTCCCGGATGCCGCCCAGGAGCGTCGTGCTGGTCCCGGGCACCACCGCCGTCCAGCCGTTGGAGGCGGCGTTGTTGCCGATGTAGAAGTTGACCCCTCCTTGGGAGGCAACGGGCACCCAGTCGTCGGCAACCATCCAGTTCCGAAGGGTGACCGCCGCAGGGGGGAGGAAGCTGCCGAGCGCGACCAGCAGCGGGAACAGGAGCGTCTTCCGCGAGGCCGTCGGGCCCGGGGCCTCCGGGGCCTCGCTCTCCGTCCGGCGTGGATCGACCGAGGCGACCCGGGCGACCCAGAGAGCCCACAGCACGACGAAGGGGAGGAAGACCAGGAGGTTCGGCCGCGTGATCGTGAACAGGCCGAGGGCCAGGCCACCGGCTCCCGCGATCCACGCGCTGCGGCGTTCGGCACCCACCAGGAGGAGCAGGAGCCCCAGGCTCAGCCAGAAGATCAGCGCGACCGGGAGGAGGAAGGTCGCGTCGAAGGTGATCAGGACCCAGTTCGCGGCCGCCAGGAGGCCGGCCACGAGCCCGACCCTCTGGCCGTGGAGCTTCGTGCCGAGCGCGAGGATCCACACGCAGGACGAGGCGCCGACCAGGAGCTGCAAGAGCCGAACAAGAGGAAGATCGACCCCTGTCAGTTTGAAGATGCCGGCAAGCGTGTAGGAGTAGAGCGGGGCGCGAAAGAACACGGCTCCGTCCAGCGAGGCGTATTCCTCCGCCCAGACGCCGGTCGCGAGGCCCTTGGCCCACTCCACGTTGTAGACCGCGTCCATGGCGAGATGCTCGAGCGCGCCCGCACCGGAGAGCTCGAGGTAGTAGCCGAGCCGGAACGCGCACGCGACCCCGAAGACCACGAGGACCGCCCACCCGCGCAGCGGACGGGGGTCCACGGGACGGTCACCGGTCTCGGGCGGGCTGGCCATGGGTCGAGCATGCTGTGGGGCGGGCTCCGGAGCACGGGCGATTGCCAAGAACCCGCCCGGAGGGGTCGCGAGGGCCGGATCCCTCCCCGCCGAACGCGCTCCGGGCGCTCGCGCGCGGCGTCCGTCCGCGCGGCTGTTCCCGCGGGCCGCTCGATCCCCGTGCGGCGCTTCCGGGCAAAATGTGCCTTCTCGACCCCTTGCTTAGGATTCCCGGACTTCCAGGTCCTGCCCCCGCTCTGCGCGGCAAGACGTATCCTGGGGCCGCGCATCGGGTCGGGAACTAGGAATGCTCTTCCTCGGGGACCGGGCTCGGCGCCTGCCTCGCCACCGCACTCGCCCCAACCAACCCCAGACCCGTAATGATGAAGACCCCCCTCATGGTCCTCGCCGCCTCCCTGGCGGCCTCGACGGTCGCCGCCCAGAACGTCCAGGGCGCTCCCGGGCAGGAGCCCGTGATCACCGTCGACGGCGTCGATTTCTTCGACTGGCAGGACTACACCCACTCGTCGCTGTTCCTCTCGCGCAACCTGCGCTGCGGGATCGCCGACGGGGAGCAGCTCGCCGCGAACGCACCCCAGCTGCGCGCTCCGAGCGACTGCACCTTCTCGAGCACCACGATCGTGCCCGAGTTCGATCCGGCCAACGGCATCGTGCTCGAGATCCCGGTCGTGTGGCACATCCTCTCGAACACGAGTGGGACGGGGAACATGCCCGACCAGCGGATCTTCGATCAGATGGACATCCTGAACGAGGACTTCCGGGCCATGGCGGGGACGCCGGGGGCGGGCGGAACCGACATCCGGATCGAGTTCTATCTCGCGGACACGGATCCCAGCGGCAACCCGACCACGGGGATCAACCGCATCACGAGCAACTCCGGCTTCGCGGACAGCGGCGACTACTGGACCGCGAACTCCTGGGACACCACGCGGTACATGAACGTGTACACGAACCAGGCCTCCGGAGCCCTCGGCTACGTCCCGGACCTCCCGCAGGGAGTCGCCGGAGCCGCCAACGACCGGGTGGTCTGCCTCTACACCGCCGTGGGTCGGAACGCGCCGATCGGTCCGCCCTACAACCAGGGCCGCACCATGACGCACGAGGTCGGACACTACCTCGGGCTGTACCACACGTTCCAGAGCGGCTGCGCGAGCGGCAACTGCTACACGGTCGGGGACCGCATCTGCGACACGAACGCCGAGACGTCTCCTCGCTTCGGATGTCCGACGGGCCAGCAGAGCTGCGGCAACCTGGACCCGATCACGAACTACATGGACTACACGGACGACACCTGCATGGAGCAGTTTACCCCCGAGCAGGCCAACCGCATGCGTTGCTCGCTCGACGGGTACCGTCCGGACCTCGCGCGCGCCCAGTGCGCCTCCCTCGCGACGACGGCGACGCGCAACGCCGGGGCCAACCCGAACTCGCTCAACGCGTCCATGCCGTTCCTCGGCGGGCTGCAGACGCTCAGCATCAACACGGCGCCCTACGACTTCGCGACGGTGGTCATCTATGCGGGGAGCGGCAACCTGACGCTGGCCGGTGGACAGGTCGTGCTGGTCGACCTGGGCTCGCCCAAGTACTTCCAGCTCAGCGCTCTGGCCGGCCCCAACGCCTCGACGCGCTACACGATCCCGTCCGACTCCGCGTTCTGCGGCGTGTCCTACACGATGCAGGCCGTCCTGTTCGGGGGCACCACGCCCTACGCCCTGACCAACGCGGTCGATCAGACGATCGGTACCCCGTAGGTCCCGAGCCTTGCTCATGAGGAAGGGAGGCGTCGAGGATCGCTCGACGCCTCCCTTCTTCGTTTCCGGCCCTCGAGCGCGCCCTTCCCGGTGATCCCCCGGGCGGACGCCGACGTTCCTCTCGCCTTCCTCCGAAGATCGAGCCGGGCGGACAGTCCCTCTCGGCTCCTCGCGTTCACACCCTCATGAACCATCCCATCGCTCGTCTCTTCGTCGTCGCTCTCGGTCTGACGGGGCTCGCCCGGGCCCAGGAGTCCGCCGCCCCGGTGGAGGCCGCGCAGCCTCTGTTCACCGTCGACGGCTACGACTTCTCCTCCTGGGAGGAGTACCTCGCCTCCAACGTCTACCGCGTGAACGGCTTCTGCGGGACGCCGGGCCGAGCCGAGATGCTCGCGCTGCACCCGGAGCTGCGGCAGCCCGCCACCGACTGCCAGTACTTCGAGACGAACATCAACCCGATCTACGAGCCCGACGCGGGGATCGTCTACGAGATCCCGGTCGTCTGGCACGTGATCTCCAACTCCAACGGCCGCGGCAACATCCCGCGCTCGCGGATCGACTCGAACATGGACGTCCTCAACGAGGACTTCCGCGCGCTCCTGGGCTCGCCTGGCGAAGACGGGACCGACATCCGGATCCACTTCTACCTCGCGACCGAGGACCCGATGGGGAACCCGACCAACGGCATCAACCGCGTGTCGAACAACACCTGGTTCGGGGACAACGGCAACTACTACGACTCGCTCGCCTGGGACACGAACCGCTACCTCAACATCTACACGATGGAGCCGTGCTGCGGGATCATCGGGTACGTGCCCGACCTGCCCCAGGGCGGGATCGCGGGGCAGAACTGGGACCGCGTGGTGATGCTCTACACGGCCGTCGGGCGTCCTTCCGTGAGCGGAGCGCCGTTCGACACCGGTCGCGTGCTCGTCCACGAGGTGGGGCACTACCTCGGCCTGTGGCACACCTTCCAGGACGGCTGCGCGGGAGGGGACTGCTACCAGACCGGCGACACGATCTGCGACACGAACGAGGAGGCGAACCCGACCGCGTTCAACTGCCCGGTCTCGAAGTCGAGCTGCGGGACCCCCGATCCGTTCCTGAACCACATGGACTACTCGTCGGACTCCTGCAAAGCCGAGTTCACGCCGGAGCAGGCGAACCGCATGCGCTGCTCGCTCGTGAACTACCGGCCGAACCTGGCGCGCTCGATCTGCAGCAGCGCAGCCACCTCCGTTCTGCGCAACGCCGGCTCGAACCCGGCCGTCTTCACGGCCACCCTGCCGATCGTCGCGGAGACGCAGACGCTGAGCGTGAGCACGGCGCCGTACTCGTTCGCGACCATCCTGGCCTACGCGGGTACCGACACGGTCACGCTCGCCGGGGGCCAGACGCTGCTGCTCGACCTCGGGTCCCAGCCGTACTTCCGCTACGGGACGCTCTCCGGCCCGAACGCGAGCGTGGAGTACATGGTGCGGCACGACGTGGACCTCTGCGGACTCTCCTTCTCGATGCAGGCGGCGCTGTTCGGCGGACCGGCCGGGTTCGAGCTCACGAACGCCATCGACCAGGTGGTCGGCACGACTCCCTGATCCTCGGGTCGACCCGAGGATTCGCGCGCGGGGGGCCGCTTCGGCGGCCCCCCGCGGTCGTTTTGGCGCGACCTCTCGCCGGGGAGTGCTAGGCTTCGCCCATGCAGCTCGGATTCGAGACCATCGGCAACGCCACGCTCATCGTTCACGACAACGGACCGCTCCTGGCGACCGATCCCTGGATCGAGGGAACGGCCTACTTCGGGAGCTGGACGACCTCGCACGAGATCCCGGCCGAGCAGAAGGCCAACGTCCACGCGTGCAAGTACCTGTGGATCTCGCACGGGCACCCGGACCACCTCTCGCACGAGTCGCTCGCGACCCTGAAGGGGAAGGAGATCCTGCTGCCGGACCACTTCGGTCTGAACGGCGCTCGGATCGCGCGCGACCTGCGCGCGGACGGTTTTCGGGTGACCGTGCTGAAGGACGGCGAGTGGACGCAGCTCTCCGACCGCGTTCGCGTGCTCTCGATCGGTGACATCCAGCAGGACGCCATTCTGCTGGTCGACCTCGACGGCAGGCTGCTGGTGAACACCAACGACGCCATGGAGATCGGGGCCGGAGCCTTCGTGAAGCAGATCGTCGACCAGTACGACCAGAGCGTCCTCCTGTGCCTGACCGGCTACGGCGACGCCGACATGCTGAACTTCTACCGGGAGGACGGCACCTTCCTCGAGCCCCCGTCGATGCAGCACACGCCCTTCCTCGAGGGCATCGAGACGCACCTGAGGACCTTCGGGATCCGCGCCTACGCTCCCTTCTCGTCGCAGCACCGCTACAACCGCACCGACAGCCAGTGGGCGGAAGCCTGTGCGACGCCGGTCAGCGCCTACCAGGGCTCGTTCTCGTCTCCGGACCTCGACCTCCTGCCGCCGTTCTGTCGCTACGACTTCGCGCGTGACGAGGTGACGGCCATCGATCCCGCGCCGCGACCGAACGTGTTTCACGCTCCCGAGGAGTTCGGCGACAACTGGTCCGACGAGCTCGAGCCCGAGGACGTCGCGAAGATCGAGGCGTACTTCCGACCGATCTCGCACCTCCAGACCTTCCTCGGGTTCGTCAACTTCCGCGTGGGGGGCAAGGACAACCACATCCGCATTCACCCCGACCACGAGCGAGGGATCACCTTCGAGACGCCGCGGGCCTCGCTGATGACGTGCATCGAGTGGCGCATCTTCGACGACCTCCTGATCGGGAACTTCACGAAGACGACCCTGCACGGCGACTGGTGGGGGAAGCAGGGGACCGCTGCGCTCTACCCGCACTTCACGCCCTTCGTCGGGAAGTACGCGGACAACGGCGATGCGCGCTCCGCGGAGGAGCTGCGGGCCTACTTCGCGGAGTACCAGCGACGCGGGTTCTTCTCCTTCGCCGAGGACGCCGCGGGGCGGGAGTCGCGCGAGGGGCACGCGCCCTACCTCTCCTGAGGTCGGAACCGATTTCGCGGACGATTACGTCCGTGTTTCCGAGCGGCGGCGTCGAACCTGTCGCGCGACGGCTCCGTCCCGCCGTCGCGCGCGCCGGCTAGGATGAGCCCATGGCTCCCGTCGCTCCCAAGATCCTCGTCATCGAGGACGACGCACGCATCCGGATCGAGCTCCTCGAGGCGCTGCGCGGGGAGGGCTACGAGGTCCAGGTGGCCGCGACCCTCGAGGCGGCGAAGGTGGCCGTCGAGCACGAGTTCGACCTCCTCTTGCTCGACCTCGGGCTGCCGGACGGCGACGGACTCGACCTCTGCCGCGCCCTGCGTTCGGAGGGACGCAGCGTGGCGATCCTGATCGTCACGGCGCGCGACGCCCCGGACCAGCGCGTTCGCGGTCTCGACGTCGGCGCCGACGACTACCTGGTCAAGCCGTTCCACATGCCCGAGCTCCTGGCGCGCGTGCGCAGTCTCCTGCGGCGTGCCGGGCGCGCTGCCGGGCTCGGGCCCGTCCGCCTCGGCGAGCTGTGGGCCGACCCGGACCTGCGCGTCGCGGGCGCCGGGGCCGAGGACCTCGAGCTCAAGCGCCGGGAGTTCGACCTGCTCCTGTTCCTGCTGCAGCATCCGGGTCGCCCCTGGACCCGCGAGCAGCTGCTGGATCGCGTCTGGGGTGCCGACTTCGCGGGCGACGCGCGCACCGTGGACGTGCACGTGCGCCGTCTGCGGGAGAAGATCGAGCCGAATCCCAGCTCTCCGCGCCTGCTCGTGACCGAGTGGGGGGTCGGCTACCGCATGACCGAACCGCGCGACGGATGAACGACCAAGGCG
>CAZDYS010000002.1:18814-22869 GCA_964509445.1 uncultured Planctomycetaceae bacterium | reverse complement strand
TACACTCTTTGCCTGCGTGACCACGCTCGACCCGATCCCGTGGTGGCGGCGTCTCAGCGTCCGGCTGGCGCTCGTGCTGATCGTCACCTTGCTCGTGTTCGAGCTCACCGGACCGTGGCTGTTCGACCGCGTGATGCCGCTCATCGGGTTGCCGACCGGCATCACGAGGACCGTCTTCGAGGAGGAGACCGCCGAGTTCGCTGGCTCCGACCTCTCGGTGATCGGTCCGCTCCTGGTCGAGGACGCGCGCCGCGACGACGGCGGTCGGCTCGTTCCGACGGCGGAGAGCACGGAGCGCGTGGCGAGCCTGCTCGACGCCGACGAGCTCGGGTTCCTGTGGCTCGACCCGGACCTGACGGTGCGCGCTGTGCACGGCGAGAGTCCCTGGGGACCCGGTGAGCGCTTCGATCCCGCGCGCGTGCCCTACGGCGAGTTCTACGTCGGCGTCATGCCCTACCCAGTCTTCCGTGAGGAGCTCGAGGGCTGGTTCGTCTTGCTCAGCTCGACCGAGCACGTGCACTACGTCGACTGGAACCCCGAGGGGACGCCGGGCTTCGACGAGCCCGGGATCCCGGAGGAGTTTGAGGTGCTCGACCACGCGACCTTCGACCGCCTGCAGGAGCGCGTGCACCTCGTCCACAACCTGGTGCACTGGGGCCTGTCGCTCTTCACCGCGATCCTGCTCGGCGTGCTGGTCTCGATGCTCGTCACCCGACGCCTGCGCAGGCTCGCCAACGCCGCGGCGAGTGGCAGCGACGAGAACGTCCTGCCGGCGCCCTTCGCCCCCTCCGGAGCCGACGAGATCGGTCGTCTGGCAGATGCCCTGAACGAGTCGCGGGAGCGCGTTTCCTCGCTCCTCCAGGAGCTCGCGGAACGGGACGCGGCGCGCCGCGAGTGGATCGCCCAGGTCTCGCACGACTTGCGAACACCGCTGACGGCGCTGATGGCGTGCCTCGAGCGCGCCAAGCCCGCTCTGGCGCGGCTCGAGAGGGACGCGGACGCGCCCGAGCTCGAGCGCATCCTCACCGTGGCGCTCCAGGACGCCGAGCGCGTTCGCGTGCTGGCGGACGACCTTCTCGAGATCGCGCGGCTGGACGCGGGAGCGGAACTGCACCTCGAGCCGGTGCTGCCCGGCGAAGTGGTCGAGCGCGTCGTCGAGAACCTCGGGCCGATCGGCGCCACGCGCGGCGTGCGCGTCGGCAGCGTGCTGCCGGAGCCGCTGGAGCCCGTCTGGTGCGACGGCGGTCGACTCGTTCGCGTGCTCGAGAACCTGGTCCGGAACGCGCTCTCCCACGCGAGCGCGAGGATCGAGGTGGAGGCGCGCTCGACGGAGCGCGAGGTGCGCTTCGAGGTGCGTGACGACGGACCGGGGTTCGGGGTTCCGGCGATCGGCGGGAATCGTTCGATCGACCTCGAGAAGCTGGCGGCGACGGCGCCGCCGGGAGACAGCGACTCCAGCGGACTCGGCCTGCGTGTGGTCCTGCGCGTCGTCGAGGCGCACGGGGGATCGATCGGCGCGAAGAACCGGGCGAGTGGAGGGGCTCTCGTGTGGTTCACCATTCCCTCTCGAGCTGGCGCGGCGTGAGTCGTTCCGTTGCCGCAACACGTCGGCAACAGTTGCAGCGGCGCGGACGGGGGATTCGCGAATCGGGCGGAACTCGCCCGGGAACCGCCGAGTCTCGGAGAGGTCTCGAGGTCTCCGACCCCCCCGACTCTCTCCCCTCAGCAACGATGAAGAAGACCGCCTTTCTCCTGTGCCTCGCATCGATCGGATCGATGTACGACGCGCAGAACGTGGCCGGGCAGCCCGGCCAAGAGCCTGTGATCACCGTCGACGGTGTCGACTTCTACGACTGGCAGGACTACACGCACTCGTCCATGTTCCTCGGACGCGGGCTGCGGTGCGGGATCCTCGAGCGCGAGGCGCGGCTGCTCACGGCGCCGGTCTTCCGCAACCCGAACGACTGCACATACACGCTCACGAACATCCAGCCGCAGTACGAGCCGGACGGCGGGATCGTCTACGAGATCCCGGTCGTGTTCCACGTGATCTCGAGCGCGAACGGCACCGGCAACATGGGCGCGTCGCGGATCCACACGCAGATGGAGATCCTCAACGAGGACTTCCGAGCTCTGGCAGGCACGCCCGGCGCGAACGGGACCGACGTGCGCATCCAGTTCTACCTGGCGACCGAGGATCCCAGCGGCAACCCGACGAACGGCATCAACCGCGTGACGAACAACGCCTGGTTCCAGGACTCGGGCAACTACTGGGACTCCTTGGCCTGGGACACGAACCGGTACATGAACGTGTACACGAACCAGGCCTCCGGAGCGCTCGGCTACGTTCCCGACCTGCCGCAGGGCAACATCGCGGGCCAGAACTTCGACCGCGTCGTCGTGCTCTTCTCGGCCATCGGCCGCAACGCGCCGATCGGTCCTCCCTTCGACCAGGGTCGCACGCTCACCCACGAGGTCGGGCACTACCTCGGACTGGAGCACACGTTCAGCGGTGGCTGTGACGCGGGAGGCTGCTACAGCTCCGGAGACCTGATCTGCGACACGAACCCGGAGAGCTCTCCGACGAGCGGCTGCCCGGGCAACAAGCAGAGCTGTGGTTCGCCCGACCCCATCACGAACTACATGGACTACTCGAACGACACCTGCTACCAGGACTTCACGCCGGAGCAGGCGAACCGCATGCGCTGCTCGCTCGAGAACTACCGTCCGAACCTGGCGCGCTCCATCTGTCCCGCGGCCGCTTCCTCGTCGAGCCGCAACGGCGGAGCCAACCCCGACGTCTTCACGGCGACGCTTCCGATCGTCGCCGACACGCAGACCTTGACCGTGTCGACCGCTCCCTACAGCTTCGCGAGCATCGTCGGCTACGCCGGCAGTGGGAGCTTCGCGCTCTCCGGTGGTCAGGTCGCGCTGGTCGACCTCGGGTCGGCCAAGTTGTTCCAGTTCAACGCCGTGCCAGGACCCACTGCCGAGGTGTCCTACTCCGTTCCGCACGACGTTGGTCTGTGCGGAGTCCCGTTCACCATGCAGGCGGTGCTGTTCGGCGGTGCGACCCCGTTCGCGCTCACGAACGCCGTCGACCAGGTGATCGGCTCCACTCCCTGATTTCTCTTCTCTCCGACGTGGAAGGGGGCGCTCGCTTCGGCGGGCGCCCCCTTCTTCTTCGTTGCCTCGCTCCTCAGGAGGGCGAGTAGTAGGTCGGCGTCCCGGGGCCGACCGGCAGGTCCAGGCCGAACACCCACAGGTAGAACAACAGGATCCAGCCGATCAGGTAGGCGATCGAGTAGGGGATCATCATCGAGATCAGCGTGCCGATCCCGAGCTTGCGGTCGTATTTCATCGCGAACGCGAGGATGAGTCCGAAGTA
Organism: uncultured Planctomycetaceae bacterium; assembly: GCA_964509445.1. Classification (GTDB taxonomy): domain Bacteria; phylum Planctomycetota; class UBA1135; order UBA1135; genus CAZDYS01. Next base: position 19,481 of record CAZDYS010000002.1, on the reverse strand, counting down.
GCTCATCATCGGCGTGATGATGTTCGTCGTCGAGTCGCCGATGCGGTAGGCGGCTTGAATGACCTGCGGGCTGTAGCCGACCGTCATCAGCATGGGCACGAAGATCGGTGCGGTGACGGCCCACTGCGCCGACGCGCTGCCGAGCATCAGGTTGACGAAGCAGCACATCAGGATGAACGGGATGAACACGCCCGGTCCCGTCAGCTCCCAGTCCTTCAGGAGGTCGGCACCGACGACGGCGGTGATCGTGCCGAGGTTGGTCCACTTGAAGAACGCCACGAACTGCGCCGCGAAGAACACGAGGACGAGGTAGAGGCCCATCGAGCTCATCGCCTTCGACATCCCCTCGATCACGTCGCGATCGTTCTTCATGGAGCCCGTGACGCGGCCGTAGATCACGCCCGGCACGACGAAGAACACGAAGATCAGCGCGACGACGCTCTTCAGGAGCGGACGCAGATCCTGGACGAGCGTCTCGCTCTCCGCCGGATCGCGGAACCACCCGTTCTCCGGCAGCGCGAGGGCCGCGACGATCAGGGACATCACGAGGATCGACACCCCCGCGAGCTTGAGACCGCGCTTCTCGGTCGCCGTCAGGGCGCCCATGTCCTTGGCGGCGTCCAGCACGCTGTCGTCCGCGTTCGAGGGGTCGTAGGGAAAGAGTGTA
>CAZDYS010000002.1:0-18804 GCA_964509445.1 uncultured Planctomycetaceae bacterium | reverse complement strand
CTCGACGATGCGCGTGGTCACGAGCGTGCCGACCACAGTGATCAGGAGCGTGCTCGCGACCATGAAGTAGTAGTTCGCCGTGGGCAGGATCTCGTTGGCCGCGCCGACCGCGTAGCTCTCGTCGATCATCGTCGCCGCCTCCGTCGTGATGCCCGACAGGAGCGGATCGACCGTGCCGATCAGGATGTTCGCGGAGTAGCCGCCGGACACCCCGGCGAAGGCGGCGGCCAGGCCGACCATCGGGTTGCGTCCGACGGACTGGAACACCACGGCCGCGAGCGGGATCAGGACGACGTAGCCCATCTCCGAGGCGGTGTTCGAGACGACCGCGGCGAAGACGACGACCGCGGTCAGGAGGTTGCGCGGTGCGCCGAGCACGAGGGCGCGGATGCCGGCTCCCAGGAGTCCCGAGCGCTCCGCGACCCCGACGCCGAGCAGGGCGACCAGGACCGTGCCCAGCGGCGCGAAGGACGTGAAGTTCGTGACGAGGCCCATCCCGATGCGGCGCAGACCCTCCGCGTTCAGCAGGCTCACGGCGCGGATGATGCCGTCCGGTGCGCGCCCCTTGGCTCCTTCCGGCCGCGGGTCGACGACCTGCCACTCGAGCGCTCCCGCGATCCCCGACACGATCAGGACCAGGACGCAGATCAGCGCGAAGAGCGAGACCGGGTGCGGCAGGAGGTTGCCGAGCCACTCGACGGTGTCGAGGAACTTGGCGAACACCCCGCGGCGCGAGCGGTCCTCCGTCGGTCGTTCCTGGCTCACGACTTCGACTCCTTCCGGTACCGCGGCTCGTAGAGCATCACCTCGACCCCGCCGGGCATCTCGAAGGTGGTGATCAGACCGAAGCCCTGGTCCTGGATCGCGCCGGAGAAGGTCACGCCACGCTCCTTCAGCTCCGCCACCGTCCCCTCGATGTCGTCCGTGTAGAACGACAGGTTGTGCGTTCCCGCGGGAGGTTCGGCGTCCCCCGTCGGGTGCACGCCGAGGTCGGCTTCGGGCATGTCGAAGATCAGCCAGCCTTCCCCGACGTCGGTGAAGGGGAACTCCAGTTTGTCGCGGAGGAACGCGCGCAGCGCCTCCGGCTCCGAGCTGTAGAACAGCCCATGCATGCCTCGAATCATCGTGCTCCTCCGGGAGGTTGCGGGAGGCGCACAGTCTAGAGGGCCGGGCCGGGCACGGGCAGCCGGATTGCGCGATGGAAAGCCACCCCCGCAGCGAGCATCATCTCGGCGGTGAGGGAAGACGATCGGACGAGTGCCGAGCTGTTCGAGGAGCTCCGTCGCGACCCGGCCACGGGCTGGGAGCCGTTCGTCCGCCGCTTCGCGCCCCTGGTACACGCGGTGCCGCGGAGGCTGGGGCTCTCCGAGGCCGACGCGGAGGAGGTCGCCCAGGCGACCTGGCTCGCTCTCCATCGACACGCGCAGTGGGTCCGTGACGCGAGCTCGATCGGCTCCTGGATCGTGCGCACGGCCACGCGCGAAGCCTGGCGCCTGCGGCGCACGGCGATGCGTACCGCGGACGTCGAGATCAGCACGGCGGAGCAGCGACTTCGAGAGGAGGAGAGCGCGCCCTCCTCGGACGAGGTCGCGCAGCGGCTGGAGGGAGCGCAACTCGTGCGCGACGCCATCGGCTCGTTGGGGCCTCCCTGCACGGCTCTCCTGCGCGCGCTCTACCTGGAAGAGAAGGCCGACTACCGCGCGATCTCGGAGAAGCTCGGCATGCCGATGGGGAGCATCGGACCGACGCGCGCGCGGTGTCTGGAGAAGCTGCTGGGCCGGCTCGGGTCGGCCTGGGACGACGCAGAAAGATGAAATCCACGTACGAAACGCGGTCTCCCGTGTCTCTCTCGGGGTGAAGGCGATGAAGAACTGCCCCCGATTCGAAGACCTCCTCGCAGCCGTCGAGCAAGCGAATGCCTCCCTGGAGGCCCACGTGCGCTCCTGTGACCCCTGTCGCGAGCTCCAGCGGAAGATCGCCACGATGCTCGAGGCTCTGGGCGAGGCGAGGCTCCCGGAGGTCCCGGAGCGCTCCATCGCCCGCGCGCTCGCCGTGCCGGGCCGACGCGAGGGGAGCCTGCGCTCCTTCCTGGCGAAGTTGCTGCCGGCTCCGGATCCGGGGCTGCAGCCGGCGTTCCGAGGAGACGGCACGCAGGACCTGACCTCCTACGAGGCGGGCCCCTACGGGCTGGAAGTGGAGTTCCTGGAGACCGGCGCACTGGTCGGCACCGTGGCGTCCACCGCAGGCGAGATCGAGACCAGCGCCGCCGACCGCGGCTTCCTGTACGGGGCGAGCGCTTCCTACGAGTGCGACCTGCGTCGCGGCGGGCGCTTCCGGTTCGCGGGAGTCCTCGCGGGTTCCTACGCGCTGGTCCTCGAGGTCGGAGACGCGAGCATCGTGCTCCCGGAGCTCGAGCTGGGGAGCGGTCGCGCCTAGGGGGCCCACGGGTTCGTGGTGCCGTCGCCGGTCACCACGAACGGGGCCCAGAGAAAGGCTGGAGAGCCAGATCGGAGAAGCGCCCGCTGTGCGGAGGCGAGCGCTTCTCCGACGTCCGTTCCGGCGGACAGGTGCTCGTAGAAGGACTCCATCAGCTCGGAGGTCTCCCGGTCCGCTGCCGGCCAGAGAGAGCTGACGATGGCTCGCGCGCCGGCGTTGAAGAACGCCTGTTGCAGTCCCCAGCTGTTCTCGGCGCCGGTCGTGAGGAGGCGACCGGTCTCGCAGCCGCTGAGCGTCACGAGGTCCAGCGGCAGCTGCATGCTCTGCACGTCGTAGGCGGTCAGGAAGGTGCTCCCCAGTCGGACCCCGGAGAACAGCGGATGGGCGGGCTGGAACGTCCCGTGGGCTGCGAGGTGCAGGACGGAGTGCCGCGGAGCGAGCTCCTCGAGCTCGGCGCGCAGGTCTTCCGGAGGCACGCGTCGCAGCGCGGCGCCGAAACGCTCCTCGAGGCCCCGGAGTTCCTGCGCCACGTGGGGGAGCGAGGACTCGACGGAGCCCGTCGCCAGGACCGCGGCGGGGTTCGACCCACGCTGCGCGAGCTCCCGCAGGAAGGTGAGGCTGGGCGCGTAGGTGACCGTCGTGTGCTCGATCAGGTAGGCGTCGTCGAGCCGCATGGCGTGGATCGGCAGCCCCTGCAGGAGTCCGTAGGGCACGAACGCCATTCGCTCGGACAGGTGCTCGCGGAGCGGTGCGAGCACGAGCTCACCGAGCTCCTCCAGGATGGCGTCGGTCACGCGCTGGGACCGCGCGAAGGTGGCGGCGTCTCTCCCGGAGAGGCGCTGCTGGCGGTGGAGCTGGTGGACCAGGTCGTCCTTGGCCTCGTCCAGCCCGCGCAGGTCGAGCGGAACCGCGTGGTGCGTCCCTTCCTTCGAGACGAAGGCCCAGGCGCTGTCGCCGTGGTGGAAGAAGGACACCGTGGTTCCCTCCAGCGGGGTCTCGGCCGCAGCGGGGGACGCTCCCACGGTCCGTGACGTGTCTGCGCGCCGCGAGGTTCGGACGAGGGCGGCGACCTCCTCGAAGGCGGCGTCGAGCTCCTCCTTCGCGGGGGAGACCCGCGGGCCCGTCGGACCGCCCCAGCTCCCGAGCTCTGCGTCGAGCGCTCGGTTCAGGAGACCGTCCACACGCTCGCGCGCTTCCCGCAGGCGCTTGCTCGTCTCCGTCGGCAGCTCTTCGCGTCGCAGGTTCAGGGCGCGGCTGCGCTCCAGGAGCCCGAGGGCTCGCTCCAGGCCGTCCGGACCTCCGCTGCGCGCGAAGGCGTCCACGAGCCGGCAGTAGGCCTCCCGGCGATTGCCGAAGAACGCGAGCCGCAGATCTCGGCCGGGCATGGCACCGGCCGTGTCCTCGACGAGCTCGACGGCGCGCTCGAAGCTCGCGCGTGCGCGATCGTGGTCTCCGAGCGACTCGGCGATCCGGCCGCGCAGGACGAACAGCTCCGGGGCGACGAGGGAGACGGACAGTGCGGACTCCGGACCCACCTCGTCGAGGATCCGCTGCGCCTCGTCCGCGGAGCCTCGGTGCCGCAGCGCCTCCGCGAGCGCGAGCGAGGACAGCTCCAGGAGCAGGCGCTGTCCGCTGCGCCTCACGCGGTCGTGGATCGCACGCAGTCGTTCGACTCCCGCAGCGTCCACGCGTTGGAGGCCGCGCGCCTCCACGCGCTGCAGCTCGAGCATGTCGGCCTGGGTCTCGTTGCCCAGCCTGCGGAACTCCTCGATCGCCGTGCTCAGCACTTCGCCGGCGCGGGCTCGTTCCCCGAGGGAGGCCAGCGAGAGGCCCACCAGCGTCGTCGCCTTGGCGCGCTCGTACTCGAGGCCGAGCTCCGCGAACCGGTCGGCGGCCCTGCGGGCGTGGTCCTGCGCGTCGCGCCACCCGCCCAGGCGGAAGGTGATCTCGGCGAGGTCCAGGTCGACGTAGGCGTCGCCAGAGGGCTTGCTCCCCTGCTGGTAGGCCTGTCGCGCCTGCTCCAGCCCGCGGATCGCCTCCGCGAACCGGCCGCGACGCGACTCGAGGTAGGCCAGGCTGTAGGTGCAGTCGGCGACGCGGCCCTGCATGCCGTGACGTTCCCAGATCGCCATCGCGCTCCGGAACCCCTGCTCCGCGGAGGGGAAGCGACTGGCGGCCAGCTCCAGGTTCGCGAGGCTGAACTCCGCATAGGCCTGGCCCAGCTCGTCCTTCCCCCGGGCGAAACCCGCCCGAGCGCGTCCGTAGTGCTCGCGCGCGCGGTCGTAGTCGTCGCGCCGGAACCACACGTTGCCGACGTTGATCTCGAGGCCAGCCAGGAGCGCATCTTCCCCGTCCTGTTCGAACACGCCGCGAGCGGCGTCGGCGTGATCCAGCGCCTCCTCGAAAGCCCCTGCGGACAGGCAGACCTCGATCAGGCTGCGCTGGACACGCGCGACCTCGACCCTCGCGTTCGCTGCTCGGTAGGCGTCGATGCAGGTCTGGTAGGAGCGACGAGCGAGCTCGAGCTCGCCCGCGAAGTAGCTCGCCATCCCGAGCATGCGGTGGGCGAGGGCCCGTGCGTCGTCCGAGGCGCCGCACGTCCGCACGGCCTCCTTCGCGAGCTCGAGGGCCTCCTGCGGGCGCAGGTGCACCAGCCGATCGACGCGATCCTTCAGACGGGCGAGCTCGTCGGGAACCGCTCCCTCGCTCCGCGGTTCGCCCATGGGCTCAATCGTCGTCGTCGCTGTCGTCGTCGTCGTCGCTGTCGTCGTCGTCGTCGTCGTCCAGCATCAGGTTGGCGAGCCGACGCGCGTCGAGCCGGCCCCAACCGAGGTCCCAGCGCGCGACCTCGTTCCGGTTCCGGATGTTCTTGCTGGAGGCCGCGAGCAGGTCGGCGCTGGTCTCGTGGTTCCCCTCGAGCCAGCTCGGCCACTCGAGGTCCTCCTCCAGGTCCTCGAACACGTCGTCGTCGAGTTCGAGGGTGAGGCCGGAGAGCGCGAGCGAGGCCATCCCGCTGGCGACCGCGCAGGCCATCGAGGTGCCGCTCCACCAGCCCCAGCGATTGTCCGGAAGCGCGGCGTAGACGTCTTCTCCGGGGGCACAGAACGCGACGCCGCGACCGTAGGCGGAAAAGCGCGACAGCCGATCCGCGTCGTCGACCGAGGCGACGGCCAGGACCGAGTCCGCGCTCGCGGGGAACAGCAGCCCTTCCTGGCCGGTGTTCCCGGCGCTCGAGTAGACCGCGACGCCGGCGGCTTCGGCCAGGGCCAGAGCCTCCCGGACGAGCCTGGACTCGCGGGGGACGCTCAGGCTGAGGTTGATGATCTGCGCGCCCATCCACACGGAGTCCTCGATCGCGCGCGCCACGTCGAAGCTCGAGCCGCGTCCCTCCGCGCTCATGACCCGCATCGGCAGGATCCGCGCGTTGGGATTCACTCGCAGGATGGTGGAGGCGATGTGCGTTCCGTGCCCGTGCGCCTCGTCGACGAGTCCGTCGCGATCCTCGTCGACACCGTCCGCGAGCTCATGCCCGTAGGGACGATCGGCGAGATAGTCGTAGCCCGGCGCGTAGATCCGATCCGCGAAGAACCAGTGGCGGAAGTCGATCCCGGTGTCGATCACCGCGACCACGACTGCCCCTCCGTTCGTCAGGTTGCGGGACCGGTCGAGGTTGAGCGAGGCCGCCAGGGCCTGGTCCATGAACTCCTGTTCCGTCGGCGTACCGTCGACGAAGGCCACCGTTCATGGCTGGGTCCCGGAGGTGGAGGACGTACAGCGCGCGACCTCCGGCGGTGCGACCAGGAGCTCCTGCTCCACCCACAGCACGCCCGGTCGTGCCTGGATTCCGTCGCGGACGGCGCCGGGAGCCCAACCGTCGGGGATCTGGACGCGCAGCACATCGCCATGGGACTCGACCACGAGCGCGGACCAGTCCGGTCCGAGCGCCTCCTGCGTCGTGAGCTGAGGCTCGAGGGAGACCAGCAGGGATCGAGACCCGAAGGTGGTCTCGGTCGGGTCCGCGGGCGCAGAGGCGACCTGTCCCTGCGCCCCCAGCGGGGTCGCTGCGACGAGCAGGAGGGCGAGGGTCGAGGGACGGGGCATCATGGGGAACTCGGGGCTTGGCGGAGGTGGCAGGAACGTCTCCAGGCCCGAGTCTAGCCCAATCCCGCGCACACCATGGGGGTCGAGGGGGAGTCCCGCCGGAGATCCCGGAGGATGGCGCGCGTCGCTCGGGAATCGGTTTCCGCACGAGAACCCCGAGGAACTCGTATCAGGCGCGCTCTCCCGCTCCTCCTGTTCGCGGCTCCCCGTTCTCGCCCTGTCGGTCGAGCCTTCGGACCACCCATTCGCGTGCACCGGTTCGGAGGCTCGTGCCCCTTTCGGCTCCTCTCCGAGTCGGCCAGGTCGGGGCGGGGAGCCAGCTCTCCATTCCCTCTGGGAGGCACACGGCTCTTTCGCGGACACCGGCACCGCGGGCAGCACTCGGCCCCCGCGGCGATCCTCGTCGCGGGGGCCACCTTCCCTCGGGAGGAGCTCCCTAGGCCTTCTCGGCGTGGATCCAGAGCGTGCCGGCGGCGCGCAGCGCGCGCTTGGACTCCTCGTCCGGGCTGCACTCGTCGTCCTCCGTGGCGCCCGCGCCGCGCGAGTCGATCACGCGCTCGGTCGTCACTCCCTGGAAGCCGGCGGTCTCGAAGGCCGCGCGCCAGCCGGCCTCGTCGAGGCGGTGCAGGTTCAGGCCCATCCGCTCGGCCCAGGGCTCCGAGGCGGTCGACTCCTCGTAGTAGTCGACCATCACGTCCGCCTTGCCGCCCGACTTGAGCACCCGATGGGCCTCCGCGAGCGCCTGGGCGAGGTCGCCGGCGTAGTACAGCGCCTCCATCGAGAAGACCCGGTCGAACTCGCCGTCCTTGAAGTCCAGGTTCTCGAAGCTGCCCAGGTCGTAGCGCGCGCGGATGGTGAAGCTGTGGAGCTCGTCGGCGCGCGCGATCATCTTCGGACTCGCGTCGACGCCGATCGCCTGCACCCCCGCGTTCGTCTGCGCGATCAGTCGCGTCGCCCAGCCGTTGCCGCAGCCGAGGTCCAGCACGCGCTCGCCGGGACCGATCGCGAGCTTCTCGACGACCTGACGGACCACGTCCCCGTGGCCGTCCTCCATGCCGGCGTCGCGGCCTTCCTCGGCCCAGCGATCGAACGTCTCGACGACTTTTTCCTGACTCATGGCGCGCTAGCTGCGTGGGTTGGCGCAGGTCCCGAGTGGCCCTGCGAAGCCGCCCATTCGACCAAAGCCGAGCAGGTCCGTCGCGACCGGATCGCGGATTCACGCCCCGAAGCCACGCCCGCTCTCACAGGTAGCTCCAGAACCAAGCGCGCCCGCGCCGCTTCTTCGCCGCGTACCAGGCGCAGGCCGGGTACAGGAGGACGACGGACCCGAGCCAGAACAGGTGTACGACCCACAGCGGGGTGTCGAACCAGGGGGGCAGGGGCTGCCCGGCGAACAGGAGCTCCAGGCCGTCCTGCAGGCTGCGGAACGCGACTCCTTCCCGCACGAGGAAGTAGACCCGCGCCGCGGTGTGCAGGACCACGACGTGGGCGACGTAGTAGAAGAGCGGGACTCGGCCGAAGGTCGCGAGGACCCGCTCCGCGCGACCCGGCTCGCGGTCGACGGTCGAAAGGAAGAGCAGCGCCGGACCCAGGGTCATCGCGAGGAAGAGCAGCGACGGCGGGTACTTCTGGCAGTTGAGGAACGAGAGGGCCGTCCCGAGGGGTCGGTCTCCCACGACCCAGGGATCGGAGTCGCCGTAGAGGTTCGTCGCGCGCAGGACCACGAACGCCAGGAGGGTCGCCGTGCCCAGCGCACGGATGCGGCGGCGGCGTTCGCTCCGCTCCAGGGCGGTGAGGCTCCCGAAACCGTAGCCGAGCGCCATCACCCCGACCCACGGCAGGAGCGGATAGACGACGTTCAGCACCGAGCCCGGCAGGAACGGCAGCAGCCCGCCTTCGTGCAGCAGGATCCACAGGCCCGACAGCGGTCCCAGGTCCGCGGGCTCGACCGGGTCGAGCAGGTTGTGTCCGCAGACGACGACCAGGCCGACGGCGACGATGCCGCGGACGGGCAGGTGCACGAGCGCAGCCAGCGCGATCATCGCGACGCCGATCGCGACGATGACCTGCAGGAACCACATGACCGAGTCGAACGAGTGCATCCACGCGAGGTGGATGACGGTGAACTCGAGCAGGATCAGCCACAGGCCGCGCTTCACGAGGAACGCGGACAGCTCCGCTCGCGTCCGGCGGCGACCCGCCAGCCAGGCGGAGGTGCCCGCCAGGAACACGAACACCGGAGCACAGAAGTGCGTGATCCAGCGCGTGAAGAACAGCGCCGGCGTGGTCGTGGTCAGGTCGGTCGGGTTGATCGTGAAGTCGCTGACGAAATCACGCGCGTGGTCGAGCGCCATCAGCACCATCACGAGGCCGCGCAGGACGTCGATTCCCGTGAGGCGCTCGCGCGGCTCGGCTCTGCCTTCTCCCGTCATGCCTTCCCTCCTCGCCGCCGACGGCGAGGTCCCGAACGTCCGCGCCCACCCATGCTAACGGAAGGGAGAGGGCGGGTCAGGAGCTCCCTGGAGCTCGCCGGGAACGGCGCGCGTTAGTCCTCCTCGGCGGCCCGGATCAGGGCTCCGAGCAGGCCGTTGCCCAGGTCACGCAGGCCGACCCCCTGCGTGTTGCACATCAGGGCGACCGCGAGCCCGAGCTCCGGAGCGCAGACCAGGTACGTCGACGTCTTGTTCTGCCCGCCGGAGTGCTGGAGCAGGCGGAAGCCTCCCAGCTTGCGGACGCCGACGCCGAGTCCGTAGCCGGTGCTCTCGCCGCTGGGCAGGCGCTGGTCCTCCCACATCGCGAGCTGGGTCTCCAGGGTCAAGAGATCCGGCCCCATCAGGCCGATGCCGAAGCGCGCGAGGTCCTCGACGGTCGAGATCCAGCCGCCCGCGGCGAGCTTCCAGGAGATGTCGTCCTCGCTGGAGCGCACGACGCGGTCGCCGTCCCGGTGGTAGCCCGTGGCGCGATGCGGGATCTCCACCCAGCCGTAGTCGGGCTGCATCGTGCTCATCCCGAGCGGCTGTGCGATCCGCTTCGCGACCTGCTCCGGGAAGGTGCCCTCGCCCGCCTTCTCGACCACCGCGCCGAGCAGCACGTAGCCCGGCGTCGAGTACGAGTAGAGCGTGCCCGGCTCGCCCACGAGGTCCGACTCGACGAACATGTCGAGCGCGACCAGCGCGTCGGCCCAGGGATGTTCGAGGTCGTAGGACCGGACCGTGCGCGGACGCAGGTGCTGGTAGTGGGGGATCGCGCCCTGGTGGCAGAGGAGCTGCCGCGACGTGATCCGAGCCCCCTTGTCCGGCCAGGACGGGACGTAGGTGCGCACGTCCTCGTCCAGGTCAAGCGCACCGGCCTCCGCGAGCTGCAGGGCGGCGACGGCCGTCACCGGTTTGCCGATCGAGGCCCAGCGGTACATCGTCTTCTCGCTCGCCGGGACGTCCTCGTGGTGGTCCTCCCACCCGAAGCTGCGCACGTCCGCGATGGCTCCGTCGACGACGACGGCGAGAGAGAGCCCGACGGCGCCCTCCTCGTCCATCATTCCCTGGACCTCCTGGAGGACACGCGCGGCGAGCGGCTCGGGAAGCCCCTCCCGCGTGACGGTCTGCGGCCGCGGTCGCGAGAAGTCGACGACCAGGCGGTCGGTGGGGCCGGTCTCCGTCGAGCGGGCCGCGTCGATCGCCAGCCGACTGCCGCGTACGAGGGCCTCGCCCACGAGGCGTCCGTCGGTCCAGGTGAGGTCCGCCGCGTAGAGGCCACGTCCTCCCGCGTCCTCGAACGTGGCGATCCGCGACGACGCGTCGTAGGAGCCCTCGAGCTCGACGGTGAACGAGTCGCCGCGCACGGTCAGGGTCAGGTCCCCCGACTCCCGAGGACGGATGTCGAGCCAGTAGGGCGTGAGCTCGACGACTCCCGGGGTCACCGTCTCGGCCTTCCAGGTTCCTTCGATCGACTCCTGCGCGCGGGCGGCGGAGAGGGGAAGCGCGAGCGCGAGAACGAGCGCGACGGTCGGTCGGAGAGACATGAGCGAGCCGGTGGGTTGCGGTGGAGGAACGAGTCTCGGCTACGCGCGTGGCCCGCGAGCCGTTTGTAGAGTCTCGCGGATCAGGGGCCGAGGCGCGCGAGCATCTCGTCCAGCGGTGCGAGGCACGCCTCCCAGTCGTAGTGCTCCTCGACGAACGCGCGCCCGCGCGCACCGAGGGCCCGCGCGCGCTCCGGATCGGTCAGCAGGCCGCAGATGGCGTCCACCTGTCCCTCCACCGTGTCCTCGAGCAGGAAGTCGCGGCCGGGCTCGCCCTCGACGCCCTGGGTCGCGGACGTGGTCCCGACGACCGGGAGCCCCATCGCGAGCGCCTCGAGCACCTTGTTCTGGATCCGCAGGGGAGCCACGGAGACGCTGGCGCGCTTCAGCCAGTCCTTGGGGTCGTCGACGAACCCGGTCACCAGCACGCCCTCGCGATCCGCGAGCTTCTGGACCTGCGGCGTCGGATGGGCGCCGACGATCGAGAGCTTCGCCTCGGGGATCCGCTCCCGGACCCGCGGGAGGATCTCGTCGCAGAACCACTGGCACCCCTCGACGTTGGGGTAGTAGTTCATCACGCCGACGAACACGAGGTGCCCCGGCTCCGCGGCCTCGGGTTCCGGCACGTAGCCGGTCAGGTCGACGCCGTTGCGCAGCACGCAGGACTTCGCGCCGGGGATCTCGCGCTGGAAGATCTCCTCCTCGAGCGGGGTGCAGAACACGTTCTCGTCGACGGCGTGCGCCAGGTCGACCTCGAAGGAGCGCAGCGTCTTGAACTCGCGCCGGTAGATCGCGCGCATGGGCCAGCCGGTCTTCTCCGCGTACTGCCGCCACTTGTCGGAGTCGAGCTCCGCGAAGTGCATCACGCGCGGAAGCGCGTGGGGCAGGAAGAACGCGCCCATCGACGAGGAGTAGGCGTACGCGAGGTCCGTGTCCGCGATCCACTCGTCCACCTTCTCCTGCAGGCCGCGCGAGCCGAAGACGACCAGCGTCATGGGGCGCTTGCCGAGTAGATGGGGCAGCGCCGCGAGCTTGCTGCGCGGTTCGAAGGTAGCGATCTCGAAGCCCTTGGCCTCCAGCTCCCGAGCCGCCTCGCGGTCGGCGTCGTCGTGCGCGAAGGCGACGATGCGAACCTCGTGCTCGCGGCTCATGCGCTCGACGAGTCGCCAGGTCGTGATCTTGTCGCCTCGGTTCGGCGGGTAGGGCACCCGCTGCGACAGGAAGAGGATCTTCACAGCTCGAACGGCTCCTCGTCTTCTTCGAGTGTCTCTCCGAGTGGCGCCACCTTGGCGCCGTTCTCGTAGTGTCCCGACAGGCGTTCGTTGAACGTGCCGTCGTGGTTCCAGAAGCGCCAGCGTCCTTCCCGCGCGCCCCCGGACAGGGCTCCCTCCGCGAGTCGTGCTCCGCCCGGGTGGTAGTAGCGCTGGCGCGTCGGGACGCCGTGCTCGAAGCGCACCTCCTCGCGCGGATGCCCGTCCTCGGCGAACAGACGCGACACGCCGTGCTGCAGTCCGTTCTCGTCGAAGTCGGCGCTGGAGCGCAGCTCGCCGTTGCCGAACCAGGTCTCCCAGGTTCCGACGAGGTGTCCGTCCCGGTAGGTGCCGCGGTTCGCGGGTCGGCCGCTCTCGAACCAGTACTCCCACAGCCCGACCTGACGTCCGTTCTCGTAGCGGCCGCGCGAGAGCGGCTTTCCGTCGGGGTGCCACGTGCGCCAGGGGCCCGTGCGCCGGCCCGCGAGGTAGGCGCCCTCGGACTTGGGCGAGCCGTCGCGGTTCCAGGTCTTCCAGATGCCGTCCGGGAGGCCGTTCTCGAGCTCGACCCGTGCCCAGGGCGTGCCGTCGGCGTAGGTCGTCTCCCGCGTCTCCCTCCCGCGCTCGGGCGCGAGCGGTTCGATCGCGCGGTCGACGGACGGGAGCTCCTCGTCCTGCCCCGCGTCCGCGTAGCCCAGGTCCTCGAGCTGCTCCTGCGTGCCGGGGTCGAGCTGAGCGCGCGCGAAGGAGTAGTCGGCGCTGCGTCGGTGCGCTTCGGCGACGAGCTCGTCGAGCGCGGTCGTGAGGCGTTCCAGCTGCCGCGCCTCGTCCCCCGCGCGATCGACCGTCTCCTTCACGTCCGTCGCCAGGTCGTACAGCGAGCGCTCTCCGCTGCGGCGATCGCGCACGAGCTTCCAGGAGTCGGTCACGACCGACTCGAGCTCCAGCGTCGGGTTCATGCGCGTCTCCGACAGCGCGGCGCGCGACGGGTCGAGGTCGGCCTCGGGACCCAGGAGCGCGTGCCCGACGGCCTGCGCGGGCGTCTCGAGGCCGCACAGGGACAGCACCGTCGGCATCAGGTCGATCGTGCGGACGGGCGCTTCGATCCTGCCCGGCGGGATGCCGGGAGCGCGCACCAGGAACGGCACGCGGATCTGCTCGCGGAACAGCGTCGCGCCGTGTCCCGAGCCGCCGTGGTCGCCGAACTCCTCGCCGTGGTCGGCCACCAGGACGACGACCGTGTCCTCCGCGAGGCCCTGCTCCGCGAGCGCGTCGAACACCCGACCGACGTGGTGGTCGGTGTAGGCGATCTCCCCGTCGTAGAGGTCGACCAGCGTCGGCTCGCGGCCCTCCTCGACGAACGCCTCCGTGAACCCCGCCTGGGGCATGTAGTCGTCGTGGGGGTCGAAGTAGTGCAGCCAGAGCATCCACGGGCGGCCGTCGTCGACGCGCGCCTTGTCCTCGAGGAACGCGATCCCGCGGTCCGAGATCAGGTGCGAGGTCGTCGCCTCCAGCGGATCGACGGCCGGATAGGCGAACGAGTCGTCGAAGTGCACGAAGCCCTGCTGGAGTCCGTGCCGCGTGGTGCAGAACAGGTGGCTGACCACGCAGGCGGTGTCGTAGCCCTCGGCCAGGAGCGCCTCGGTCATCGTCGTGAACGACTCGTCGAGCCGGGAGCCCAGGTTCCAGCAGCGGTTGGTGGACGTGTAGGTGGAGGTGAAGACGCTGGCCATCCCGGGCAGCGTCCAGGAGGCGGAGGCACGACATTCGTCGAAGACCACGGCGTCTCGGGCGAATGCATCGATGCGCGGCGACGTAGGCCGCGGGTAGCCGTAGACCCCCAGGTGGTCGGCGCGGAGCGTGTCGATGCTCACGAACAGGACGTTCGGGCCGTCGTGCGCGGGGACCGTGCGGGCCTCTTCGGCGCCACCGCAGCTCGAGAGCCCGAGCCCCAGCGAAGTGAGAACAGTGAGGAGGGGGGCGCGCATCGAGGACCAGAAGAGGCGGGCGTTCTGCCCGCAGAGCCCACAGAATGAACGCTATGAGCGAGAAGGAGAAGGACGACCAACGGATCTGGGCACTCGTTGCCCACGTCGGGGCCTGGCTGATGAACGGACTGAGCGGCGGCCTGATCGGGGCCATCGTCCCCTTCGCGATCTACCTGAGCTTCCGGGAGAGCGACGCTTTCGTCGCCGACCACGCCAAGGAGGCCCTCAACTTCCGCATCACGATCGCGCTGCTCTACCTGCTAGGTCTCGTCCTCCTGTTCAGCTTCATCGGGTTCTGTCTGGGTCTCGCCATTCTCTTGTCCCTGTGGCTCGTGGAGCTGGTCTTCACGATCCTGGCCTCGATCGCGGCCATGAGCGGTCAGACCTACCGCCACCCGATCTGCATCCGGCTCGTGGACTGAGCCGCGCAGGCCCCTCGCACGGAGGTCGACCCATCGCCACCACGGACGCGCCTGCCACCGCCGCGCTGCCCACCCAGGCGGGCGAGCGGATCCAGAGCCTCGACGTGCTGCGCGGCTTCGCGCTGCTCGGGATCCTGGTGATGAACATCCAGGCCCTGGCGATGCCGGCCGCGGCCTACGGGAACCCGACCGCCTACGGGGACCTGAACGGCGTGAACTGGTGGATCTGGGTCGCGAGCCACGTGTTCGCGGACCAGAAGTTCATGGCGATCTTCTCGATGCTGTTCGGGGCCGGCGTGTGCCTGTTCGCGGACCGGGCGACCGCCAAGCACGGCAAGTCCGCCGGACTGCACTACCGCCGCACCGGCTGGCTGCTCCTGTTCGGTCTGGCCCACGCGCACCTGATCTGGTTCGGCGACGTGCTCGTCCCCTATGCGATCAGTGCGCTCTTCGTCTACTGGTTCCGCAACCGACGACCGACGACGCAGCTGATCTGGGGGGTGCTCCTGCTCCTGCTTCCGTTCGGCTTCAACTTCGCCCTGGCGGAGGCGGTCCAGGCCATGCCGGCGGAGGAGGTCGCGGAGCTCCGGCTCGACTGGAAGCCCGACGCCGCGACGCTCGACGAGGAGCTCGCCACCTACCGCGGAGGCTGGCTCGAGCAGCTGCCGGACCGCGTCGAGAAGGCGCTCTTCTTCGAGACCGTCCTCCTCCTGACCTACTTCCTGTGGCGCTCCGCCGGCATGATGCTGGTCGGCATGGCGCTCTACCGCTGGGGCGTGCTCTCGGCGAAGCGGAGCCTGCTCTTCTACCGAGGACTCTTGCTGGTCGCCGGAGGCTTCGGCCTGGGCCTGATCGGCACGGGCGTCGCGAAGAACATCGAGGCGAACTTCTCGTTCGAGTACACGATGTTCCTCGGCGCGCAGTGGAACTACTGGGGCAGCGTCGGGCTCGCGCTCGCCTACACGGCCGCGGTCATGCTCGCGCTGCGCGAGGAGCTGTTCGCCGGGCTGATGCGGCGCCTGTCCGCCGCCGGCCAGATGGCCTTCACGAACTACATCAGCCAGTCCGTGCTGTGCACGCTCCTGTTCTACGGCCACGGGCTCGGCCGGTTCGGGCACTTCGAACGCTGGCAGCAGGCCCTCGTGGTCGTGTCCGTCTGGGCACTGCAGCTCCTCTGGTCCCCGTGGTGGCTGCAGCGCTTCCGCTTCGGTCCGCTGGAGTGGCTCTGGCGCAGCCTGACCTACTGGAAGCTGCAGCCGCTCAAGCGCTGACGGGCCGTCGAGCCCGTCGGCTCAGGCCCAGC
This sequence comes from uncultured Planctomycetaceae bacterium, assembly GCA_964509445.1. Lineage (GTDB taxonomy): Bacteria > Planctomycetota > UBA1135 > UBA1135 > CAZDYS01. The sequence continues at coordinate 3,289 of CAZDYS010000002.1, read as the reverse complement.
CCTCGCGGTAGGGCGCGTCGAGGTAGGCGTTCGCCTCCCTGCGTCCCTCGAACCGCATGCGTTTGCCGTTCCACTCCAGCGTCTCGTGCGGGAAGTGCAGCGCGACGTTGCCGAGCAGCACGACCTCGCTGAGGGTCGCCGCGTAGTCGAACGGTGCGTTGGCGATGGCCTGGCCGCGGCACGCGTCCACGAACGTGTGCCAGTGACTCCGCGTCTCGACCTCGGGGATCGCGACCTCGACGCCGTCCTTTCGCAAGACCTGCGGTGCCTGGTAGGGGCTCATCAGCATGGCGCCCTCGGTGCCGAGGAACAGGCACGCGTTGCGCCACTCGCCGCGCAGCTCGCCGGCCGCCTCGTTCGGTTCGCCTTCCTCGTTCGTGGCCGGGATCCACACGTCCGCTCCGATCTCCTCGAGGATCTCGCGGTAGGCGTGCTTGCCGCCGTCGTGCCACGTGAACCGCAGCGGTCCGGCGGTCGTGTGGCGCGTGGCGGGGAACTCGTAGTCGACGCGGGTCGTGAGCGGATAGCTCTCCGCGTTCGGGACCTCGCCGTCCGAGCGCAGGCGCAGCGGCTGCCCGAGCTCGAGGAACCACAGCGCCGGGTCCATCAGGTGGCAACCCATGTCCCCCTGCGCTCCCGTGCCGAAGTCCTTCCAGCCACGCCAGGAGAACGGGTGGTACTGCCCCTTCTTGTAGGGACGCCACGGAGCGACGCCGAGCCACAGGTCCCAGTCCAGCGTCTCCGGCACCTCGTCCTCGCCCTCCGGTCGGTCGACGCCCTGGGGCCACCAACCGGCCGGTCGATCGCTCCAGACGTGGACCTCGTAGACCTTCCCGACGTGCCCCTGATGGAAGAGCTCGAAGCACTGGGTGTAGGGCGCGTTCGAGTGGTTCTGGATGCCCATCTGCGTGACCACGTTCGCCTTGCGCGCGGCGCTCGCGATCCGGCGGCTCTCGGCGACCGTCCGCGTCAGCGGTTTCTGTCCGTAGCAGTGCTTGCGCTGAGCGAGCGCGCGCTCCAGGACCGGTGCGTGCATGTGGTCGGGGATGGTCACGGAGACCGAGTCGAACAGGTCCGAGTCCTGGGCGAAGAGCTCCCGCCAGTCGCGGAAGAGCTTCGCGTTCGGGTACCGCTCGGCCGCCGCGTTCAGGTGGTTCTCGTCCACGTCGCAGAGCGCGACGATCTCGACCTCCGGGTGCGACGCGATCTCTCGAAGGTCCGCCTCGCCCATGCCTCCGACGCCGATGCCGGCATGACGGAGCTTGCCGGGCGTGACCAGCGAGCCGGTCGTGGCGCAGCCCGCGAGGGCGGCTCCGCTCGCTGCGGTGGAGAGTTCCAGGAACCTGCGACGGGAGAGAGAGGTGCTCATGCCCGCACGATACGGGAGCGCACCGGGAAAGAAAGACCGACCGCGGGGGCCCGCGTGGGCGAACTCGCGAGTTTCCGTCGACGGCACCGATTGACGGATCTGCGGACCACGTCTAGGTTCGAACTTGTCATGAAATCCAGCGTCTTCCCCACCCCCTTCGCCGGGCGATTTACCGGCTCGGGCCGATTTATGCGGCCCGCGGGTGAAGACCGCCCCGGCTAGACGTTCCGACCGAAAGCGCACGTCCAGCCCCTGGAGACGGCCCGCCCGCGTTCAAAACGCGGCGGGCCTTTCTTTTTGCCTTCTCTCTCTTTCCGTTCCCCGATCGCCACCGAGCGCGATCCGCGCCATGAAGACCCTGAACCAGACCCGTGAAGCGATCGACCAGATCGACCAACGCCTGCTCGCGCTGCTGGCCGAGCGCATGCGAGCCGTCCGCGAGGTCGGCGAGATCAAGCACCGAACCGGCGACCCGCTCCGCGACGACGGTCGCGAGCATCGCCTGTTCGCGGCCTGGACGCGGGAAGGAGAGCGCCTGGGACTCTCGAGCTACTTCGTCGGCCGTCTGCTGCGCGAGGTGCTCGACTACTCGCGGCGCGGGCAAGAGCGTGTCCTGCGTCCCGGCGCGAAGTCCGGCGCGCGAGTCGCGTACCTCGGCGAGCCGGGGACGTTCAGCGAGCTGGCGCTCTCGAAGCTGATGGGGACCCGCACGGAGGGGGCGAGCGACCTGCGCGGACTGGCCGGCTTCGGGGCCTGCGTCGACGCCCTCGAGGCGGGCGAGGTCGACTACGCGTTCCTGCCGATCGAGAACACGATCGCGGGCAGCATCAACGAGGTCTACGAGCTGCTCGCGCGCCGCAAGGTGCACATCGTCGACGAGGAGGAGTGGAACGTCGCGCACTGCCTGGTGGCCCTGCCCGGCGCGCGGCTCGAGGACCTGACGGTCGTCCGCTCGCACGCCGTGGCGCTTGAGCAGTGCAAGCGTGCTCTCGACGCGCTGGTCGGATGTCGACGCGAGACCGCGCAGTCGACCGCCGCCGCGGCTCGGTCCGTGGCCGAGCAGGCGGACCCGACCGTCGCGGCCATCGCCTCCGAAGAGGCGGCACGCGAGCACGGCCTGATCGTGCTGTCCCGGGACGTCGCCGACCGCGCCGACAATCGCACGCGCTTCCTCCTGGTGGCGCTGGAGCCGGAGCCGCCCTCGAGGAGCCAGCTGTCGCGCAGCTCCGTCCTGTTCACGCTCAACCACCACCACGGGGCGCTGGCGTCGGCGCTGGCGGCCTTCGCGGAGCAGGGGCTCAACCTGTCGAAGCTGGAGAGCCGGCCGCTCGGGGAGTCGCCCTGGGAGTACCTCTTCTACCTCGACGTGGACGCGCACGTGGAGGACGAGGCGCTGGTCGCGGCGCTCGAGGGCCTGCGGCCGCACACGAACCACCTGCGCGTGCTGGGCAGCTACCCGAGGCGCTGTGGACGGGGCGAGTCGATGGCGCCCTCGGTCGGAGTCGCTCCCGGGGCGGAGGAGCACGTCTCCCACGCTTCCCTCTCGTCGCCCGACGCGGAGGAGCCGGGAGAGCGGTCTGCACGCTCGATCGACGTGTTCGCGCTGCCGGAGGAGGCGCCTCGCGCAGAGGCACGAGCGTCCGCGGCCGACGCGCCCTGCGCGCTTCCGGCCGAGCCTGCCCCGAAGCCGAAGAAGGCCTCTCCCGCGCGGCTCGTGTCGCGCGAGGCCGTGGAGGGTCGGACGGTCGTCTCGGTCGGCCCGCTCGAGCTCGGCGGCGACCGTTTCGGCCTGATCGCCGGACCCTGCGCGGTCGAGACGCGCGCCCAGGTCCAGGCGGCTGCCCGCGCCGTGCACGCGGCGGGCGCGGTGATGCTGCGCGGCGGGGCCTACAAGCCGCGCAGCTCGCCCTACTCGTTCCA
>CAZDYS010000001.1:17739-30677 GCA_964509445.1 uncultured Planctomycetaceae bacterium | reverse complement strand
AGGCCATGGTCGCGAGGAAGCCGGTCATGATCCCGTCGTGCCCGATCTGCCGCCCGAGCGGCGTCTCGCGCACCATCACGCCGAGGCCGTACTCCTTGCCCGGTCCGAGCTGAGCCGGAACGGTGTCGAGCATCGTGGAGAGGTAGTCGCCCTCCATCGCCTCGCCGCGGTAGAGCGAGAAGCCCCAGCGCGCGAGGTCCGAGGGCGTGCTCGCGTACCCGCCTCCGCACCACTCGAACTGCGGGTTGTAGGCGAACACGCCGTCCTCGAGCACGCGCTCGGGGACGCCGAAGGAGCGCAGCGAGACGCAGTAGCCCTGGGTGAGTCCCTCGATCTCGCGCGAGTCCGAGGGAACCGTGTCGCGCAGGCCGTTGGGCTCGAGCAGGTGCTCGCGCACGTAGTCGTAGAACGTCGTCCCCGAGACCTTCTCGATGACCATGCCGACCACGAGGAAGTTCGTGTCGGAGTACGCCCAGCCCTCGCCGGGAGCGTGCACCGGGTCGTCGTCGAACACCCACGCGAGCAGCTCCTCCGGGGTCCACGCCTTGTCGGGGTTCTCGACGCAGGTCGGGAAGAAGTCGGGCTTGAAGACGTAGCGCGGCAGCCCCGATTCGTGACGCAGGAGCTGGCGGATCGTCACCTCCTTGGCGTTCGGGACCCGCTCGAGCCATGCGGCGCCCTCGAAGTACTTCGCCGCGCGATCGTCGAAGGACAGCTTGCCCGCGAGCGCCAGGTGGTGCGCGGCCGCCGTCACGTAGGTCTTGCCGATGCTGCCCGACAGCAGCCGATGCTCCGGCGCCATGTCGACCTCCGCCTCCACGTCCGCCGAGCCGACGGGGAAGGACAGGACCGAGCCGTCCGGCAGCACGAGGGCGGCGGAGAGGCCGGCGAAGCCGCGCTCCTCGTAGAGCGTCCACAGTCGCTCGTTGCAGCGGTCCTCGATCGAGCGGACGACCTCCTCCGGCAGCTCCTTCGCCTGGGCCAGGGCGGGAGAGGAGAGCCAGGGCACCAGAGCGAGCGCGAGCGGGAGGGAGAACTTCATGGGCTCATCCTCTCTCGCGAGGCGTCGTCGCGGCAACCCGCGTCCGGTTCAGGCTGCGTGCGAGCTGCGCTAGGGGCCCGTGGAGCACCCCGTCGGTGTGGAGCGCGTCTCCCGCGCTCCGCGGCTCAGAAGGCGATCGTCTCCGGCGGGAGCGAGACCTGCTTGACGCCGCGCTCCGACCGCACGACCTCGTTCTGCTGGTTGCAGACGATCTTCTGCGCCTCGATCGGATCCGCCGATTGCCCGAAGGCCATGATCGTGATGCGGTCTCCGACGCCGATGCGGCGCGCCGCCGGCCCGTTGATGATGAAGGCGCCCGAGTGCGGCGGTCCCGGCTGCGCGTAGGTCTCGAGACGCGCCCCGCTCTCGCGGCAGACGACGAGGACCTTCTCACCCGCCCAAAGATCGATCTCGCGCATCAGGTCCTGGGGGATCGTGATGCTGCCTTCGTAGTGGAGGTTCGCATCGGTGACGCAGGCGAGGTGGATCTTCGACTTCAGCTGGGTTCGGAGCATGGGAGCGATGGGGCCGGGGGGCTCGGGCGGAGAGGAACCTCGCCCAGACCTTGCCCAGATTCTAGCTCGCCCCTGGACGGATCCGTCAACCGGGCCCGCGCCCGGTGGGACGCTTCGCACCGGGAAACCGCCCTCGGGGCGCGGTGCGCACGTGTTTCGCGCTCCTCGAACACGAGGTGGAGGCGACGCGGGAGGCGTCCACCGCTGGATCGCGCTCCACCCACAGCCCATCCTGGGCCGCCCATGGTCTCGCGTCTGCGCACCCTCCTCCTGCTCTGCGCCCTGGTCCTCGGCGCCTGGGCGCGTCTGGACGGCGTCGGAGAGGTGGCTCTCTTCGGCGACGAGTTCCACGGGCGCGGCGTGGGGGAGGCCAGCCTGGGCGAGCTCTTGACGACCTTCGACTCGGTCGGCTCCCACGTGGTGACGCCGGCGCTGCAGCACGTCTCCATCTCCCTGCTGGGGCCGGGCGTGCTCTCGATGCGCCTGGTCGCGATCGTGCCCGGGATCCTCGCGCTCCTCCTGATGGTGCCGCTGGCCGTGCGGCTGTTCGGGGAGCGCGGCCGCACGGTCGGCGTGCTCGCGACGGCGTTCCTCGCGCTGAGCCCGATGCACACGTACTACACGCGGTTCGCGCGTGGCTACGCGCTCCTCGTCCTGCTCGGCATGCTGCTGCTCTGGGCGGTCGCGGTCGCGACCGATCCGGAGAGCTCCGTGGCGCGCAGGCGCAGGAGCTGGGTCGCCGCCGCGCTCTGCGCCGCGGCGCTGCCGGTCGTCCACCTCTCGAGCGCGGGGACGGTCGCGCTCGTGGGCCTGGTCGCGATCGCGGTGGAGGCGCGCCGCGGTGGCCTCCGCGCGGCACGCACGCCGGTCGTCGTCTTCGTGGGCGCCGCCGTCCTCGCGCTGCTCGCCTTCGTGCCGGTCCTCGGCCAGGTCCAGGACTACTTCGCGCAGACGCGCGACGTGAAGGACCAGCCGTCGACCACGGTTGGCATCCTGCTCCTCCTGGGGGGCGGGGAGGTCGGGGCCCTCCTGTGGACGGCCCTGTTCCCGCTCGGCCTGGTCCTGCTGACGCGCCGCGAACCGCGCGCCGGGCTCCTCTGCGCCGCGACCCTGGCCGGGCCGATCCTCGGCCTCGCCGTCCTCCGGCCGCACGGCATGGAGTACGCCTGGGCGCGCTATCTCCTCGGTGCGATCCCCTTCGTCTGTCTCGTCGCCGCCGACGTCCTGGTGCGGCTCGCGCATCGCGAGGAGCTGGCGCTCGCGCTCGGCGCACTGCTCGCGATCGGGCTCGGAGTGACGGGACCCGATCGAACGGACGAGCCGACCGCGACCTCGGGCAGCTACCTCGCGATGCGCTCTCTACCGGCTTTCGACGAGCCGTGGCCGGACGCGTCGCCGTTCTACCGCGAGCTCGCGGCGCTCGGGGGCGACCTTCGCATCGTGGAATCCCCGCCGCCGCTCACGCGCGCGTCGCTCCTGTTCCGCAACCTCGGGTTGAAGCACGGTCACGAGATCCGCCTGGGCTGGCCCGGCGGACTTCCCGTCGCGCTCGGCGGCGACAGCGGAGACGGTCCCTTCGTCGACGTGCTGAGCGTGACGGCGGAGGACGCGGACTTCCTCGTGCTCCACCGGGATCTCGTGCGCGAGGTCGGCGCCTACTGGCGCTTCGTCTACGGCACCGTCTGGCCGGGCCTGGATCGTCCGAACGACGCGGGGCTGATGAAGCGGCACGAGACGACGTTCATCCGCACGCAACCCCACGTGCAGCCGCAGTTCGTCGCCGATCGTGCGGCGCGACTGCGCGAGCGCCTGGGCCCGGCCTACTACAAGGACGACGTGGTGCTCGTCTGGAAGCTCAGCGACTGAGCTCGATCTCCTCCAGCGTCGCGGGACGCGGAGGCGCCTCTCCCAGGAGGCTCGAGATCGGTCCTTCCCGCCAGTCGGTCAGGCGCCAGGCGTCGTCGAACCAGAGGGCGAGCGCTCGGGAGCGCTGGTTCGCGTGCGTGTAGCTGAAGGAGACGCTGTCCCCGTCGGCCGTCACGGGGACGGAAGCGCTCCCGCCGAACTCGCTGCGCTGCTCCCAGACGTAGGCGAGTACCAGCCCGTGAACGCGGTGCTCGAACACGAGCGTCGGAGCGCCCAGCCGGTCGAGGCACTCCTGCAGTTCCAGCCCGCGCTTCGGCAGCGACGCGAGCACGTCGGCGGTCACCTGCCTCTGGAAACGCACGCGCGTCCAGTCGCCGGAGAGGCAGCTCGACGCCAAGAGAGCGACGAGCACGATCGCGCGAACGGTCATTCGTCGTGCGACACCCAGGGCATCGCGTACTCGGCCGTGTCCGCGTACACGGTCGTCCCCACGTGGCTCAGCACGTCGTTCTCGTCGAAGAAGACCCAGGCGCGGTCCGCCTGCGTGTCGTTGTTGTTGAACGCGAACACGACCAGGAGCAGGCCCGCCGTCTTCGTCTGCCGGTGCTCGTAGCGGTAGGCCGAGCGGCGACCCAGCTGGACGACCTCGTTCGGCGCGCCGAGCACCTCGACGACCTCGGCGGCGGTCGTGCGCCCGGGCTCGAAGCCCGTGACGCGCTCGAACGCGACCGGACGCTCGACGTAGGTACGCTGGAGGAAGCAGGCCGGCGTGAAGAGGAGCAAGAACGCGAGAGCGAGGTGCTTCATGGACCAGACCATGTCGGAACCGAGGTCGGCCTTCCACAGGCGAGACGAGACCTTTGCATGCGGTTAGGATCGCTTGCATGACGGCTCGAATCCCTCGCTTCCTGCGGTTCCTCCCGCTCCTGGCGTTCGCGGCGTGCTCTCCGACCGAGGAAGAGGCGACGACCGCGACTCCCGAGGAGGTCTCTCCGTCCGCCGCGCAGGACCCGCAGCCGAACGGACCCTCCGTCCTCCCGCTCGACGAGGTGCTCGAGTGGCCCACGCAGGTCCGCGTGCCGCGCGACGTCGAGCCGCGCTTCGAGCGCGTCGTGCTCGTCACCATCGACACGCTGCGCAAGGACCACGTCTCGAGCTACGGGTATCCGCGGGCCACGACTCCCTTCCTCGACTCGCTCGCGCGCAAGGGCGCGCTGTTCGACCACGCCGTCTCGTCCAGCTCGCACACCGCGCCCTCGCACGCGACGATGCTGACGGGGCTGCATCCGCTCGAGCACGGCGTGCTGGAGAACGGTGCCAAGCTCGACCCCGAGCTGATCGATCTGGCCCGGGTGTTCAAGCGGGCCGGCTTCCGCACCGCGGCCTTCCTGAACGTGCGCTTCCTCGAGGCGATCAGCAGCTCCTTCCACCACGTGGAGGCGAAGGTCCTGCGCGCGCCGCCCGTCGTGGACGCGACCCTGGAGTGGCTCGAGGCCGAGCGGCTGAAGCGGTTCTTCCTGTGGGTGCACCTCTACGAACCGCACCACTGGAAGAAGAACCGGCCGCCGGTGCACCAGACGCTGCCCGACGTCGAGGAGAGCACCACGCTCGACGACGACGCCCTGTTCGCGCACCTCGAGGAGCTTCACGGACTGACTCCGGGAGCCGAGGAGGGCACGTGGATCCTCGGTCCCTCGAACGACGACGGAGGAGGAGACATCGAGCTCGTGACGAGGGAGGACTTCCTCGCGCACGTCGACCGCTACGACGCGCTGATCCGGCAGGCCGACAAGCAGGTCCGCCGTCTGTACCGCGCGATCGACGACGAAGAGCTCGGCGGGAGCACGCTCTGGGTCGTGACCTCCGACCACGGCGAGGGCATCGGGAGCCACGAGTTCTCCGGGCACGGCGGCCGCATCTACCAGGAGCAGCTGAACGTGCCCCTGTGGATCCACGCGAGCGACGGTTCGATCGGGCAGCGGCGCGTGCCGGAGCTCGTGCAGCACGTCGATCTCCTGCCGACGCTGGCGGAGGTCGTGCAGGGCGAGCCGGTCGGGTTCGATCCCGCGAAGGGCGGCGTCTCCCTGTGGCCGCTCCTGACCGGGGAGGGGAGCTGGCGAGAGCGGCCCGCGTTCTCCCAGCGGCGACCGAGCGCCAGCGGTCGCGAGGAAGACCTGTTCGCGCTGCAGACCTCCACCACGAAGTACATCTTCCACTCCGGCGAAGAGGACGAGCTCTACGATCTCGGTTCCGACCCGGGAGAGCGATCCAACGTGATCGGGTCCGGGCATCCCGACGAGGAGCGCCTGCTGGAGCTGATGAAGCGGCGTCTGCGCTGGTACGGCGAGCGGCGCGCGGCGGCGAACGAGGTCGAGCTCTCCGAGGAGTACGAGGACGAGCTGCGCGCGCTCGGCTACGCCGAGTGATCGTCGATCGGCCCTCGTTCACCCGCAGGGCTCCACGAGGGTGCGAATCACGAACGTGAGCGGCTTCCGCCCTCGGGAGCGACCCGTCCGCCCGTATGCTGCTATGGCGCCCGCCCGCCAGCCGCGCGACCCTCGCGCGGCAGCATCGACCCCTGCCTGATGAATCTGCTCGTCGACGAACCGCGCCTCCACCTGATCGCTGACACGCTGCCGGACCTTCGCGACGCCTTCGCGCGCGACTTCGTCGCCGGGCTGAAAGAGATGCCCAAGCGGCTCTCCTGCCGGTTCCTCTACGACGAGGAGGGTTCGCAGCTCTTCGAGGAGATCTGCGCGCAGCCCGAGTACTACCTGACGCGCGCCGAGGCCGAGATCCTGGAGGAGAACGCGACCGCGTTCACGCGACTCTTCGACGAGCGTCCCGACGTGGTCGAGCTGGGGAGCGGCAGCGCGGTGAAGACGCGCCGCGTCCTGGACGCCTTCCTAGAGACGTTCGGCGAGCTGACCTACCGCCCGATCGACATCTCGCGTCACGCGCTGGAGGACAGCGGGCGGGCCCTGCTCGAGGCCTTCGCGTCGCTGGAGGTCCGCGGGGTCGCGGCCGAGTACGTCGACGGCCTGCGCGCGAGCGCATCGCCGGACGGTCGCCCGCGCCTCGTGCTCTGGCTCGGTTCGAGCATCGGGAACTTCCACCGCGACGAGGCGGCCGCCTTTCTGACGCACGTCGCGAGCACGCTGACCGAGAAGGACGCACTCCTCGTCGGGATGGACCTGCGCAAGGACCGCGCCGTCCTCGAAGAGGCCTACGACGACGCCGCGGGGGTCACGGCGCGCTTCAACAAGAACCTCCTCGCGCGGGCCAACCGAGAGCTGGGGGCCAGCTTCGACCTCGATGCGTTCCGGCACCGCGCCCACTGGAACGAGGAGGACGGCCGCGTCGAGATGTACCTCGACAGCCTTCGTGAGCAGGACGTCGCGATCGAGGCGTTCGGAGAGAGCTACCGGTTCTTCGAGGGCGAGGCGACGCACACGGAGAACTCCTACAAGTACGGCGAGGCCGAGATCGACGCGCTGGCCCGCGCCGCCGGGCTCGTGCGCGGCGAGAGCTGGAGCGACGCGGAGAACCGCTTCCACCTCGAGCTCTTCCGCACGCGATGATCCGGGCCGTATTGCTCCTCGCCTCCGCGACGCTCCTGGCCGGCTGCGCTTCGACGCCGGTCGAGGCCCATCGGCTGGACGGTACGCCGCTCGCGCGAATCGAGCCGAGCGGAGAGCGTCGCGCGCACTACGAGAACGAGCTGGCTCTCGCGCGCGCGCGCTGGGAGGCCGAGCGTCGCGAAGAGGACGCGATCTGGGTCGGGCGCCACCTCGGTTACCTCGGCCGCTACCGGGAGGCGATCGACTGGTACACGGCGCGTCTCGAGGACTTCCCCGTCAGCGCGAAGCTGCTTCGCCACCGAGGACACCGCTGGATCAGCGTGCGGGCGTTCGACCGCGCGATCGTCGACCTCGAGCAGGCGCACGACCTCGTCGCCGGGACGCCCGACGAGATCGAGCCCGACGGAGCTCCGAACGAGCTCGGGATCCCGCGCTCGACCCTGCAGACGAACATCGACTACCACCTCGCGCTGGCGTGCTTCCTGCAGGGAGACTTCGCCCGGGCCGAGCGGGCCTGGAGCCGTGCGAACGCGATCGCGCCGAACGACGACTCGCTGGTCTCCTCGCTGCACTGGCAGGTCCGCTGCCTGCGAAGGCTGGGACGGGAGCAGGAGGCGCGCGAGGCCGTCGCTCCCGTGCGCGCGGAGATGGACGTCATCGAGAACCACGCCTACCACCGACTGCTCCTGCTCGAGCGCGGAGATCTGGCGCCGGAGGAGCTCCTCGGTCGCGACGCGGACGCGGTGCAGGACGCGACCACCGCCTACGGCGTCTCGCTGTGGCTGCTCGCCGAGGGGCGCGAGGAGGAGGCGGAGGCCCTCTGGCACCGCATCGTCGCCGGTGAGGCCTGGTCCGCCTTCGGTCACATCGCCGCCGAGGCGGAGCTCGCGCGTCTGGCGAGCTCCTCCTCGAGCGACGAGTAGCGAGTCGATCCGGGCTACGGCGCGTCCAGGACCAGCGTCTCCTGTTCGGCCGGTTCGAGCGCGGCCGTGACGACCAGCTCGCGGACGACGGAGTGTCCCGTGTCGGCTTCGAAGCGGAGCGTCCACGCGCCCGGAGTCAGGGCGCGGCCGAAGGGGAAGGTCTGGCCGTTCTCGGCGACCGGTGCCGTGACGTCGAACACGCGTCCGTCGTCTCCGTCGATCGTGATGCGCAGCTGGCGTTCGCCCTCGTTCGGGAGCACGACCGCGAACTCGCGCAGGACCGCCGGTTCGAGGCGGGCGCTCAGGCGCGTCTCGGTCGCGGCGGAGACCTCGAACATCGAGGCGACCAGGACACACTCCGTCTCCATGCTCATCAGCTGGTACGTGCCGGGCGGGAGCTCGGTCGACTCCAGCTGGTCGCCCACGACGGTCAGGGGATAGAACCCGAGAGCGTGGTCCGGGACCGCGACGACCTGCACGGAGTCGAGCGGACGCTCCACCCCGCTCGAGGTCTCGACGCCGACGACCAGGGAGCCCGGCACGGCGGTCGCGATCCGTCCGACGTCGATGCGTTCGCTCGGGCCGACGTCGATGGGCTCCGACGTGTAGATCGGGAGCCGTCCCGCGAAGACGACCAGCGTGTAGAGGCCAGGCGTGACCTCCTCGAGCGTGAACGCTCCGTCCAGGATCTCCGCCTGGGCCTCGAGCTCGACCAGCGCGCGTAGCTGGACGACGAGGAGCTCCTGTTCCCCGGCGCGACCGCCTTCGTCGACGAACGTCCCGAACACGGTCGCGAGGTCGTCGCGTGCGGGCGGCAACACCAGCTCGAGGTGGGTCCCCGGCAGCACCCCGTCCCGCTCGACCTCGATCGTGGCCAGCGGCGTGGGGCTGCTGGTGACCGTCACGCGCTGGGGCACGCCCTCGGGGACGAGCAGCGCGAACGAGCCCAGGGAGTCCGTCGCGGTCTGGACCCGCGCGTCCCTGGAGAGCGCGGTCACGTAGCGGCCGCCGACCGGCTGTCCGCTCGCGTCGAGGAGACGCCCGTCGATCTGGTTCGCGCGGTCGAGGGTCGGGTTCCAGGCGATCTCCTCGCCGGCCTCCGCGCGCACGGTTCGGCTCGCGCTGCCGGCGTCGTCCCGTTCTGGCTTCGCGCTCAGCTCGAGCTCGCCCGCGGGCAGGGCCTCGAGGCGATAGGTGCCGTCGGCCGCGCTGCGCGTCGTGGGGGCCGGGAAGCTGCGGAAGGAGCCCGCACCGTCCACGCGCTCCAGCGCGATCTCCACGCCCTCGGCGGGTCGGCCATCGCGACCGATCACGGTCCCGGCGACGACGGCGCCCGCTTCGAGTTGGAAGAACCGGTGCGTGCTCTCTCCCGCGAGCACCTCGGCCATCGCGCGCAGGGGCGGGAGACCCGGTGCGCGCACCGTGATCTCGTGCCACTCCGCCCCGAGCGCTCTCGCCTCGAAGCCCCCTTCCGCGTCCGTCCAGCGCACGAGCGGCGGCGCCAGCAAGCCGTAGCTACCGTCCTCACGCTGCTCGTGCCGGCTCGAGTTCCCGATCACGACGCAGGCGCCCTCGACCGGGTCGCCCGCCGGGTCGAGCACCGTTCCCGTCAGGCTTCCGGCCTCGCCGCGCAGGCGCAGCTCGACGCGCACCGGCTCGCCCGGCGCGACGCGTCGGTTGGCGAGGTCCACGACGATCGAGGGACCGAAGCCCTCGGAGCGGGCCGCGACCATGCGGTCGAGCTCGACCGAGCGCAGGAAGAACGAGCCGTCCGTCTCGGTCCGGGTCACCTCGCGGCCCGCCGTCCAGCCGGAGCCGTGCTGGCGCAGGTACACCGCGGCGTCGGCGACCGGCGCTCCCTCCGGATCCACGACCGTTCCGGCCACGTCGAGACCGCGCGGGATCGCGAGGGGCGCCGTCCGCTCCTCTCCCGCCGCGACTTCGCCCCGTCCCCAGCCTCCGCGGAAGCCGAACAGCTTCACCTCGCCCGCGGGGAGGTCCGCGAACCTCGCGAGGCCGTCGAGATCGGACACCGACCGCCGCACGTCCTGTGCGTTGCGCACGATGCCGCGGGGGTAGGCGAGGACCTCGACGTCGGCGGCAGGCGAGCCGTCTTCCTCCCAGGTCACGGCGACCGTCAGCGAGCCGAGGTTCCCGGTGCGCGCGGCCTGCGGAACCGGGGCCTCCGGTTCGACGACCGACCGCTCGGCCGCGCGCTCGGGGAGCGCGGGCGGAGCCACGAGCGCGGTCTCCGCCGAGGACTCCTCCGACCCGCTCGCCGCCACGATCGGAGCGGGCCTCTCTCGGGTTCCCGCGGGCTCCTCCGGGGCCGTCTCGTCCCTGCCGAGCCATGCGGCTCCGGCCAACACCACCAGTCCCACACCGAGTCCGAGCTTCTGCATCATCACCGTCCCACCGAGCACCATGGCGGTGCCTGCCGTCGTGGAGGAGGAAGCGAGCCCGGCGTCCGAGGGATCCGGAGGTGCGTCGAAGGACAGCGGTGGCGACCCGGCCAGCGGAGCGAGCGCGGTCATCCACGCGTCGCGGCCGCCGTCCGTCTGCGCGTCGAGGTCCTGCCGTAACCTCGCGAGCGCGCGCCGTAGCCGTGTCTTCACCGTTTCCCGCGGAACGTCGGCGTCTCGCGCGATCTCCGACACGCTCCGGCCCTCGTAGTAGCGCAGGTACACGACCTGGCGCTGCGACTCGGGCAGGCCCTGCACGCGCGCAAGGAGCGCGCGAGAGAGCTCGATGCGTTCGAAGACCGCGTCGTGGGAGGGAAGCGCCTCCGTGCGAGCGGAGGAGCGCTCGCGCCGGGCGCGCCGCGCCTCTCCCCGCCGGCGGTTGCCCGCCAGGTTGCGCACGACGCGAGCCAGCCAGGGGCGAGCGTCGTCGACCGTGCGCTTCGGGGGCCGCTCGAGAGCGGCGACGTAGGCCTCCTGCACGACGTCCTCGGCGCCCGCATCGTCGCGCACGAGTCCGCGCGCCAGGCGGCGCAGGAACTCGCGGTGCTCGAGGAGCTCGTGGGGCTCGAAGGGGTCGTCGTCGGTGCGCATGGCGTTCAGCGAGAGTCCCCGGGCGCTCGGGAGCGCCGGACTCGGGAGGGAACCGCTCCCTCCGATGCTAGATCCCCACCGCCCGGAATCCGGGTTCACCCGGATTCGGAAAGGTCCTCCTCGCGCTCCAAGGCGTGTCCGGCGGCTCGCAGGGTCCGCCAGGCCTCCTCCACGCGCTCCTCGCGCACGAACAGGGTGTCCGTGTCGAAGGTCGAGACCACGAAGACCGGGATCCGGGCGTCCGCCAGCGCGGCCGTCAGCTCCGCCAGGATGCCCACCAGCGAGAAGTCCAGCGGCCCGGCGACCTCGAACGCGCGGTAGGGCTCTTCGACGCGCGCCTCGGGCGGCAGCGCGGCGGGTAGCGCGCGGGTCGGCGCGATCAGGGACAGCTCCGCGCGCGTGCGCGTGGCGGAGTGCCACGGACTGTCGAGCGCGAACCCGTCGGGTAGCGGCGCGTCGGGAGGGAGGCGGACGATCGCGAACGCGTCGCGTGAGAGACGGAGGCGCAGCTCATGCATCGCGGCGGGGCGCGTGTGCGCGGGTCTCGTCGGGGGAGATCACGTGGCGATCCTAGCGCGCTCCGATGCAAGCGTGGACCCCGAGTTCCGGGACCGAAACGAAGGGAGGGGACGCAACTCGTTTGCGCGCGCACGGCACGCCGGAGTTTCCGCAAGAGCTGCTCGACCGCGCTTGCACGCGCATCGAGCACGCGTAGGCTGCCCCACCGCCGTCGCTCGTCGCATGAAGACCGTCGCAGACCTCAACCCGGAACAGCACCGCGCCGTCACCACCACGGAGGGTCCGCTCCTCGTGCTCGCCGGCGCCGGGACCGGCAAGACGCGCGTCATCACGGTCCGGATCGCCTACCTGCTGAAGCGCAAGCGGATCGCGCCCGAGGCGATCCTCGCGATGACCTTCACGAACAAGGCCGCGCGCGAGATGCGGGAACGGCTGGCGGGCCTCGTCGGCAAGAAGCTCGCGGAGCGGGTCTTCGTCGGCACGTTCCACTCGTTCTGTATCCACCTCCTGCGCACGCACGGAGAGGCCGTCGGAATCGGGCGCTTCACCATCTCCGACGGCGGGGACCAGGTGTCGATCCTGCGCAAGGCGCTGCGCGAGGTCTCCGTGGGCGACGTCTCGCTGCAGCCCGCACAGGTGCTCTCGCGCATCTCGCTCGCGAAGAGTCGTCTGCAGGACCCCGCGTCGTTCCTCAAGGCGGCCACGGACGACGTCGACGAGCTGGTCGGACGGGTCTGGGCGCGCTACGAGGAGCAGCTCGCGCGCTCGCGCTCGCTCGACTTCGACGACATCCTGCTCTACGCCGTCCGCATCCTGAAGAAGAAGGGCGGACCGATCGAAGAGCTGCGCGAGCAGTACCGCTACGTGCTCGTCGACGAGTACCAGGACACGAACGGACCGCAGTACGAGATCGTCAAGGCGATCGCCGGCAAGCACCGGAACCTCTGCGTCGTGGGCGACGACGACCAGTCGATCTACGGCTGGCGCGGCGCCGACCACACGAAGATCCTCCACTTCGAGCGCGACTTCCAGGGCGCCGAGGTGGTGCGGCTCGAGACGAACTACCGCTCGACCGAGCCGATCCTGAAGGCCGCGAACCGCGTGATTCGCAACAACCCGAACCGGCACGAGAAGACGCTGCGCTCGGCCGCGGGGGAGGGGCACTCGCTGCAGCTGGTCGTGGCCGACGACGAGACCGAGGAAGCGGATCACGTCGTGCGCGAGATCCAGGCGCTCGACCGCAAGGGCGACGCGCGCCTCGGCGAGTTCGCGATCCTGTTCCGCACCGGTCCACAGGCCCGTGCGTTCGAGCAGTCTCTCCGCGCGCGCGGCGTGCGCTACGTGCTGGTGGGCGGCATGAGCTTCTTCGATCGCAAGGAGGTCCGCGACGTCGTCGCGTACCTGAAGCTCGTCGTCAATCCGGACGACGAGGCCTCGCT
>CAZDYS010000001.1:0-17639 GCA_964509445.1 uncultured Planctomycetaceae bacterium | reverse complement strand
CGCGACGAGGTCAACAAGACCTATCCGAACGAGCTCGACCGGCAGGCGCGCTGGGCGGCGGTCGAGGAGATCCTCAACTTCGCCGAGAACCACCAGAAGCGGCGCAAGAGCCCGTCGCTGGCGACGTTCCTCCAGGAGCTCGCTCTCGAGGCGGACGACGACGGGACCGCCGAGGACGAGTCCCAGCGCAACGCGGTCACCCTGATGACGCTGCACGCCGCGAAGGGGCTCGAGTTCCCGCGGGTGTACCTGGTCGGCCTCGAGGAGGGTCTGCTCCCGCACACGCGCTCGGTCGCGGAGGACACGGTCGAGGAGGAGCGGCGGCTGTGCTACGTGGGCATCACGCGCGCGCGGCGGCACCTGACGCTCACGCTGACCAAGACGCGCGCACGGCACGGACACCGCATGGAGACGATGCCGTCGCGCTTCCTGTTCGAGCTGAAGGACGAGAAGCCGCCTGCCGGCTGGGTGCCGGAGGGGACCGAGCGTCCGAAGAAGAAGACCGCGAAGAAGAAGGCGCGGCGCCGAGGCGCGCAGCGCGCGCGCCGCTGATCAGTCGACCACGCGTCGGCCGGGGTTCCAGTCGAGCGTGAAGTAGAACTGCCGACGGCGGCCGTCGAACGAGTCGAACTCGTTGCGGACGGGATCGTCGAAGCCCTGGACGCCGACCGAGATCTCGACCGTCTCCGAGGGCTTGTAGCCCAGGCGAACGTCGCCGCGCCAGTACTCGGCGATGTCGAAGTTCTCGCTGAGCCCGTTCACCATGTACACGCCGATGTCGAGCTCCAGCTCGTCGGTCAGGTCGTAGTACGAGCGCAGGTTGAAGAGCTCCCGCGGGCTGTACTCGTCGACGACGACCTCGTCCGTGTCGCCCAGGTTGTTGAACTCCATGAACAGCCGCGAGTAGGCACCACGAAGGCTCCAGCGATCCGTCGGCTTGAGGTCGACGGCCAGCTCGCCTCCGTAGGAGTTGCCGGCGGCACCGTTGGAGATCTGGCTCGAGAACACGCCGTCGAAGGTCGTGTTGTGGAGCTTCTCGTAGTCGTTCAGGAACAGCGCCAGATCGAACAGACCCCAGTCGCCCGCGGTGACGCGGGTGCCGAGCTCGCCCGCCAGGAGCTCCTCGGACTCGAAGTCCGGGTCGCCGATGAAGCGGCTGTCCTGCGTGAGCGACGTCTCTTCGAGCGAGGGCGTCCGCACGGCGCGCGAGACGGCTCCCCAGAGGAGCGTCGTGTCGTCCGGCTGCCAGGTGCCGCGGATGCTGGGCTGCACCTCGAAGCCGGTGAACTCGTTGTCGAGCAGCTGCAGACCGAGGACGAGCCGGGTCGACTCGCTCGTCTTGATCGTGTCGTTGAGGTACGCCCGCGTGTGCTGGAGGCGTCGCGTCCCCGGAGCGAAGTCGAGGTAGAACGGATCGTCACCGTTCACCTTGCTGTAGATGTAGCGGAAGCCGGCGCCGTAGCTGACCTGATGGTTCTCGCCGAACTGGAGCTGACGCGAGTACTCGATGTCGTACTGCTTGATGTCGATGTCGACGTGCGTCTGGATGTCCTGGTTGTCGAGCTGGTACCAGGCCGACCACTTCTCACCGGTCTCGGGGTTCGTGCGGTTGAACGCGATCTGTCCGCCGTCCTTGTCGTTCAGGGACGAGAACGGGTTGAAGAAGACGAGGTCGAACCCGATGTTGCGGAAGCGACCGCGGTAGGCACGCGTCCACAGGTTGTACTGGATGCCGTCGTCGGACTCCCAGTCCGCGCGGAAGCCGGCCGTGTTCATCGTCCAGCGCTGGGGATAGTCGCCGAACGGGTTGTCCGGGTCCTCGTACTCGGACATACGGCTCCACACGCGCAGGTGCGCCTTGTCCCCCAGGCGCAGGGTGTGGCTGGCTCCGTAGTGCTGGTTCTCTCCGCCGACCCAGGTGCGCAGCGCGGTGCCGCTCGTGTCGGCCGCGTTCTTGGTGATCACGTTCACCACCCCGTGCTCGCTGTTGGCGCCCCACAGGATTCCACCAGGACCCCGGATGATCTCGATCCGGTCGATGTCGCGCACCGGGATGTCCTGCAGCGCCCACCACACACCGGCGAAGAGCGGCGTGTAGACCGGCACGCCGTCGATCATCACCAGGAGCTGGTTCAGGTACGCGGAGTTCGTGAGCGAGAGGCCCGGGCCGTAGCCGCGCGTCGTCACGTCCCACATGGAGTTGGTCCAGTGCGACACCTGGAAGCCCGGCACCATGCGCAGGGCTTCCTGGACGGACGAGTGCCCCGCACGGCGGATCTCGTCGCCCGTGAGGACGTACACCGCGGCGGGAACGCTGTTCAGCTTCTGCTTCGTCTTGCCACCGGACGCGACCGTGACCTCGATGTTCATGAGCTCCTCGAGGCTGAGCTCACTGAGATCGAGTTCGTCTTCACCCGTGCCGAGGCCAGCACCGGGAAGCGGACTCTGTGCGGACATGCTCGACGAGCATGCGAAGAGGAAGAGGAGGGTTGTGACGAGCTTGGGGATGAGCTTCATCGGGGGACCATTCAGCCTGCTTTGGGCAGGGCTCCTTTCGTTTGCAGGAGCCAGTGCGCGATCTTGTCGTACATCTCCTCGCTCACCACGGGCTTGGCCATGTAGTCGTCCATGCCCGCCGCGAGACACTTCTCACGGTCTCCCTCCATCGCGTTCGCGGTCATGGCGAGGATCGGCAGGTGCCGCCCTCTCCGCCGCTCACGGTTTCGCCACCGGCGCGTGGCTTCGTATCCATCCATGACCGGCATCTGACAGTCCATCAGCACCAGGTCGAACGGCAGGCTGTCGAGCGCGTTGAGCGCCTCCTTGCCGTTGTTCGCGATCTCGCACTGGTAGCCCGCGCGTCGTAGCAGCGTCGCTCCAATGCGTTGGTTCACGGCGTTGTCCTCGACCAGGAGGATGCGGCACGCCTCGCGGTACTCGCGCGTGAGGTTCGCCTTGCCGATCGGTCGGCCGTCGATCGAGGAGCGCGGCTCGGGTTCCGAGGATCCGAGCAGTCCGAGCAGCTGGTCCAGCAGAGCGGACTGCTTGACCGGCTTGGTGAGCTGCGCGTCGACCCCCACGCGGTCCAGGTCGCTACGGCGCCCGTAGAACGAGACCGAAGTCAGCACGAGGACCGGGACGTCGACCAGGTGCTGCATGCGGCGGATCTCCATGCAGACCTCGAGTCCGTCCATGCCCGCCATCTGGTAGTCGAGGACGATCATCCCGGGACGCTCGTCCGGCCGCGTCATGTCGGTCAGGTGCGTCACCGCCTCACGGGGCGTGCTGAACGGGATCACGGTCGAACCCCAGGAGCGCAGCTGCCGCGAGAGGATCTCTCGGTTGGTCTCGTTGTCGTCGAGGATGACGACGCGCATGCCCTGGAGCACGTCCGGGTTCGCGGCACGCCTCTCGATCGCCTCGTTCTGCTTCTTGAACGGGATCACGACGGTGAAGGTGGTGCCGACGCCCACGGTGCTCTCGACGTCGATTCGCCCGCCCATCGCCTGGACGAGCTCGTTGCTGATCGTGAGGCCGAGGCCCGTTCCGCCGTACTCGCGCGTGGTCGAGGTGTCGAGCTGGGTGAAGGACTCGAACAGCGACTCCACGCGATCGGCGGGGATCCCGATGCCGGTGTCGCGGACGGCGAAGGACAGCTGGACCTCCGTCTTGGACTCTTCGAGCACCTGGATGTCGAGGTGCGTCTCGCCGGTCTCCGTGAACTTCAGCGCGTTGCCGAGGAGGTTCGTGAAGACCTGCCGGAGTCGCGAGGGGTCGCCCTGCAGGAGCACCGGGAGCTCGCTGGGCACGAGCGAGATCAGCTCGATGTCCTTGTCCGCGTAGCGGGCCGCGAACACGTCCGCGAGGTCCTCGACGAGGGCGCGGAGGTTGAAGTCGATCTCCTCCAGCTCGAGCTTGCCGGCCTCGATCTTGGAGAAGTCCAGGATGTCGTTGATGATCGCGAGAAGCTGGTCACCGCACTTGCGCACCGTCTCGGTCATCAGCGACTGCTCGCTGTCGAGATCGGTCTCGAGCAAGAGCCCGGTCATCCCGATCACGCCGTTCATCGGCGTGCGGATCTCGTGGCTCATGTTCGCCAGGAAGTCCGCCTTGATCTGAGCAGCCTCCTCGGCCTTCTCCTTGGCGATCTCGAGCGCGGCGTTCTTGGTCACGAGCTCCTTCGTGCGCTCCTCGACCTCCTCCTCGAGCTTGCCCTTGTGTTCTTTCAGCTCGCGGTCTCGCGACTCGATCCCCTCGAGCATTCGATTGAAGGAGTCGACCAGCTTGCCCAGCTCGTCGTCGGACTCCTTGGGGACGCGGTGCGAGAAGTCGCCGCCGCTCTCCACTTTCTGGGTGGTCGCCGTCAGCGAGAGGATCGGAGACAGGAGCCAACGGCTCAGCCAGAACGAGACGGCGGCCGCGAAGGCCAGACCGACCATCAAGAGAGCGACGGACCGCATCGCCCGTTCGCGCACGTGGCGTCGAAGTCCCGACAGGTCGGACTCGACGACGATCCAGCCGATCGGATCTCCGCTGATGCCGATCACCGGATCGCACATCGCGAAGGTCGTCTCGTCGACCCGCTCGCTCTGCTGCGGGTTCTCCAGACGTTCCGGGAGGACGCTCTCCTCGTCGAGCGCGAACAGGCGCCGGCCGTCGAGGAAGTAGAAGCCCGCCGCCCGGACGCTCGGCTCGAGCTGCAAGGACTCGAGCGCCTCCCGCGCGAACCCCTCGTCCTCGAAGTCGAGCGCGGAGCTACCGTTCTGGCCGACGATGCGCGTCGAGACGCGGATGGTCTCGTGGTGCTCCTCGTGGGAACGAGTCCACTGTCGACCGATCTCCACGGCGAACGAGGTGATCATCACCGTCGCGCACGTGAGGATCGTGACGAGGTAGAGTTTGGTGCGTACGGAGACGGAGCGAGCGCTCTTCATGACGCCGATTCCGCAGATGGGGGCGGAGACTCCGCCGGCTCCGAACGGAGTCGATGAGCGCGGCGGGGCGAGGCGGGGAGTGGGGAGGGGAGAGAACGGGGAGAGGAAGCGCCGTCTCTATCGCCCTCTCCATGGATCGAACTGGACGCGAACCCGGGAAGTCGGTTCGCGGCCGCTTCCCGGCCTCAGAATCGCACTCCGAGGGCCGTCAGCTGCTGTTCGACCTGGGGCTCCCAGCCCCGGTTGGCCAGCGGACTGGCCGGACTCGGATGCAGCACCGAGTCGATCGGGAGTCCGTCTCCCAGGGCCTTCTTCGCCCGTCCTTCCGCGAACTTCCCGACTCCGATGATGCGCTCGGGCTCGAGGAGCTCGACCAGCTCTCGCAACGACCGGTCACAAGCGCGCAGCAGCGGATCGCGCTCCGCGACGGGCAACTTGTCCGGTGTCCGGTTGCGCCCGGTCTCCTCCAGGAACATCAAAGGACAGATGTTCCAAACGAAGAACCTCTCGAAGAACGCGTCGGCGGTTCCGAAGCGCTTCTTCGCCCAGCCCCACACTCGCGCGCCGCTCACCTCGCTGCGCTTGCAGGCGAAGCCCTCCACGGGACGCTTGGGGTGCGTCGAGCGAGGTTGCTTCACCGGCTCCTCGATCCCCATCCAGTCCCGGACCAGGCCGACCTCTCCGAACGGAACGCCCGTCTGGCCCATGCCGAAGGGGCCGGGGTTCATGCCGAGGAAGATCGCCTCGACTCCCTTGCGACCGTAGCGCTGGAGGAACACCTCGTGCGGCACGCGCGCGTAGCTCAGCGGGTTGTAGACGTACTCGACCGGGGCGCGGAAGCGGAGCCGCCCGACGGAGCGGGACAGACGCCGGGAGAGATCGATCAGCGGCTGCATGGGCCGCTCAGTTAGCTCGAAAGATCGGTGGCGATCAAGAAGAAGAGCAGCCCGAGTCCGACCAGGAAGCCGGCCAGCACGATCCACAGGAACGCGAGCTCTTGCAGGTCTCTCCTTCCCGACATCGTCAGCGTGCGAGGGTCAGGACCCCGAAGATCACGAGCCAGAGCGCGCCCATGAAGTGCCAGTAGACGGCGCACAGCCGCAACCGTTCCTTCGTGGTCCGGCGGTTGCGGTAGAGCGCCCAGGCGCCCGCGGCGACGTGTACCGCGTGCAGTCCCGTGAGAGCGTAGAAGATCGCGCCGTAGCTCCCGGACGACGGCGAGACGCCGTTCTCCGCCAGGCTCCACCAGACCCAGCCTTGCGCACTCAGGAACCCGAGGGCCAGGAGGATGCAGCCAGCGACCCAACCGGCGGCCTTGCGGGGAGGCCGGGCGAGAGCGCGCTCGATCACGACCGAGCTCGCGAGCAGCACCAGCGTGCTGAGGAGGAGCGCCGGGAGCGGCAGCTCCGGCGAGCCGGAGGAGCTCGCGGCGGGGCGCAGCAGGAACAGCCACGTCACCAGGAAGACCGCGAACAGCGTCGAGATGCCGATCATCGCGAGCAGGAGCGCGAAGCGTGATGCCTCTCCCTGCCGCGCGTCCGGGCCGTCCGCCTCCTCGCCGCCCCCGGACGGCTCGCCACTCCAGCCGTCTCCGCCTCCGCCTCCGCCCCCATCGGGTCCGTCCCCGTTCCCCGGAGGCAGGCGGGTCACGTCGAAGCGGGACTCGCGCGGGAGGCTGTCCGGGATCCGGGGAGGAGCGAGGGTCTCGCTCGCACCCGCGACCGCTTCGGGAAGGTCGAAGAGGAAGGGCACCACGGCTCCATCCTAGCGCCGTGCGGATTCCGCGGGGGCGCGCGAGTCGTCGCACGCACGGGGATTGCTTGGTCGTCGAACGTTGGCGCCGCACACTCGTCCTCCATGAGGGCGGCAGTCGTTCACGACACCGGCGGTTCCGGATCCGTCTTGCTGTACGTGCCCGGGCTCGACGGCTCCGGCGAGCTGCTGCTCGGCACGAAGGAGCGGCTGGCGGAGCGTTACCGCGTGGTCGCACTTCGCTATGAGGACGATGGGAAGACCGCCCTCGAGGGAGAGCGTTATGCCCTGCTCGCCGCGAGCATCCGCGAGGTGACGAGGGAGATCGGCATTTCGCGGGTGCTCGTCCTCGGCGAGTCCTTCGGCGTCGGACTGAGCCTGCAGCTCGCGCTCGATCATCCCGACCTCGTGCGTGCGCTCGCGCTCGTGAACGGATTCGCGCGTTTCGATCAGCGGGTGCGGATCCACGCTGGAGCCCTCTTGTTCCCGGTTCTCCCTCGTGGTCTGTACGAGTTCGGGCGACGGCACTTCGCGGTGCGCAACCTGTTCCGACCGCGGCGAGACCCCGCGGCCGAGCGGGCCTTTCTCGAGGTCACGCGCGGAGGGTTCGACAGCGGCTACGGAGAGCGGATGCGGATGATCCGCTCGCTCGACCTCGAGCCACGCCTGCACGAGGTGCACTGCCCGGTGGCCTTGTTCGCCTCGTCCGCGGACCGCGTCGTGCCGGCGGTTCGTCAAGCGAAGCGGATGCAGGCGCTGCTCCCCGACGCGACGCTCGAGATCCTCCCGGAGGGGGGCCACGTCGTCCTGCCTCTGGCCGAGGAGCCCTGGCGCGAGCGAATGGAGCACCTGGAAGAGCGCGCGGGCTGACGCCCCACGGCCCGCCCGGATCGCGTTACCCTGGGAACAGCGCCCCAACCGCCCAGGGAGGCCTCCGTGCTCCGTCGACTCGCTCTCCTCGTTCCCTCGTTCTGCTCGCTCGCGACGGGCTTCGCGCAGTCCCAGCAGGTTCCCTTCACGCCCGAGAGCGCGACCGAGACGGCCTGGCCGGCGGCGACCGTGGCTGCCGCTCCGACCCGCGTGCTCCAAGGGGAGTTCACGGGCGACGGCAACCTCGACGCGCTGTTCCTGGCCGGGTCGCAGGCGCTCCTGCAGTACGCGCCGGCGCAGCACGCCGTCTTGATCGAGCTCCCGCAGGACGTCGTCGACGCTGCGGTCCTGAGGCGTTCGAGTGCGGGGGAAGCCGACGCCCTCGTCCTGCTCGGCGCGAGCGGGATCACGCTGCTCGAGGACTACGACGCGGGCTCGTTCACCGAGACCGTGATCGCGCTGCCCGCGACCTGGGATGGAGCCCAGCGCGTGGGCGTCCACGACCTGACCGGCGACGGCGCCATGGACCTGTTCGGCCTCGCGGCCGACGGCACGACGGTGCTGGTCGCGCTCGACGTGCGCAGCGGCCCGGTCGTCCATCACGTCCTCGGCCTCTCCGCGCAGGTGTTCGACCTCACGGCGATCGAGTGGGGCGATCAGGCGGCGCTCGTCATGAACGCGGCGGACGGGCTCTACGTCCACCGACCCACGGGAGAGCTGGTCGAGAGCTACACCGGGCTGAGCTCCGAGGCGGGCTTCCTGACCCCCGTGCGCACGGACGGGCCGTCTCCGGATCGGGTGGCCGTCGGGTTTCGCAGTGCGGGCGTCGATCACTTCACGACCCTCGCCGAGAGCGGCGAGGATCCGATCTCCGTGCTGGGCGCGATCGGGCTCTACGGAGGGGCCGCGGGAGACCTCGACGGCGACGGTCTGGAGGATCTCGTGCTCCTGCACACCTACCGGCACTCCGCCGGGGTGCTGCTGCAGGAGTCCGGCGCGGGCCCGAGTTTTCCCCTGTTGACCGAGTTCGACCTGGGCTTCGGCCTCGTCCCGGCCCCGGACCAGACGGCGGATCCGCTCCTGGGCGACTTCGACAACGACGGCGACGTCGACCTGTTGCTGCACGTCGCTCTGGAGGACGCGGTCCGGCTCTACGAGAACACGACGCTCGCCGCCGAGGACGCGACGCCGAGCGTGGCGCGCGCCAACTACCTCTACGAGACGCGGATCGGACGTGGCGTGCTGCACCTCACGACGGACGTTCCCTCACAGGCCTTCGACGACACGCACCTCGAGTTCACCGTCTGGACGCAGCCCGACAGCGACCTCCCGCTGGATCCCCGTGCGCTGGTGACGCGGCGCGTGGCTCCTGGCGCGAACGGGCGGTACCAGGTGCGGTTCGCGGTGGACGAGCCCGACCTGGTGACGCGGAACATCTACTGGATCGTGCTCCGCGCGGTGCGGTGGTCCGGAGGGGTGCTGGAGTCCGCGGGACCGGCCTCGATCCTGGCGTTCTCCACGCCGACGGCCGAGGTGGGCTTCCTGTCGAGTCAGCTGGGGAGTCCGGCGCTCCCCGTGCAGGTCCAGCTGGCGGATGGAGGGATCGAGCGACTCACGTCCAAGGCGCTGGACGAGCGCAGCGTGTCGCCCTCGACGGTGAAGGGGGACAAGCTCCCGCCGAGCGAGCTCCCGCCGGACCCGTTCGGCTGATCGATCAGAAGAGCGGCTCGTGCCCGAGCCCGAAGACCTGGAGCAGGCCGTGACGGAACGGCGCGAGCTCCGGGTCCTCCTCCAGGAGCTGGACGCGCGCCCGCCGCAGGGCCTCGGCGGGCGACTCGCCTCGCTCGCGAAGTCCCTCGTGCAGCGATCGCGTCAAGCGTCGTCCTTCGCGGACCGAGAGCTCGTCCTGCGCCGCGATCACCGTCCGCGCGCCTCGGGCCAGCCACGCCCCGACGGGGCTCGCGGCCAGGGGATCTCCACGGCGCACCGGTGCCTGCCCCGAGCCGCAGGCGGTGAGAACGACGACGCGCGGGGCGCCCGAGAGCGCGCTCACGTCGCTCGAGCGGAACAGGCCCGTCTCCTCCGCCGGGGTGAGCACCAGGGCCGACGCCTCGCCGCTCGGCTCGATCGCGTGCGTGAAGACCTGCAGCAGCGCGAGCTCGTCCAGGGGCAGTCGACGGAGTCCGCGCGGGCTCGCGTCCTCGGCGGCGAGCACCTGGAGCCGATCGCTCCACAGCGTCGCGATCCGCTCGAGCGTCGCGTCTCCGAGCGAGACCCGTTCGAGTCCGAGGTCGCGCCGCACGCGTGACGAGGGGAGCGCGTCGTGCAGGAGCGCCATGCCGCGAACGTCTCTCGCGGGCTCGGTTCGCCTTCGCAGCCAGAACGGGATCGTGGGGAGCAGCGTCATGGGATAGCGCGCCCCCAATCGCTCGCCTTCGACGAGCGTCCAGGCCAGCGGGACGATCCCGAGCGTGTCGAGTCCGGTGACGGTGAGCTGCGTCCAGGGCCGGATGCGCTCCCGAAGATCGTCCGGGAAGAGCGCGGTGCCGAGCGCGGCGGCCTCGCGACGTTCGCGCTCCACCTGCCGTGCGCGCAGCGGTTCGGGCAAGGACTCGACGCCCCGGATCAAGAGGCGCGCGAGGTGCGCCACGCGGTGCTCCTCGAGCACGACGCCGGCCACGAGCCGGTGGTGGGTGAGGCGCTCGCCGTCGAGCGCGAACACGTGGGAGCGATCGCGCGCGACCATCCAGAGCAGGATGCCGTGCCGTGCGTCTCCCTCCAGGCACGTCCGCTGGACGTCCGCGAGACCGGGAACGGGGGCGTTCGCGGTCCAGTCCGACAGCGAGGCCAGCGTCTGCGCGGCCAAGACGTGTCCGAGCGCGCGCTCGCGACCCGCCGGACCCGGCTCGAGGGCGAGCTCGAGCTCGATCAGCACCGAGACCAGCGCGCGCCGGTGCGCGTACTTGAGGAACGGGACGCCCTCCAGGCCTCGCGGTGCGCGGCGCCACATGGCGGTGAGCGCTTCCCAGTCCGCGAGCAACTCGTCTCTGCGCGCCGCCAGCACCTCGGCGGACGCACCCTCCGCGAGCGCCTTCCGCGCGCGGAGCTCACTGCCCTGAACCCGGAGTCCCAGCGGAACGCTGTCGTCCGACGCGGCGGCCAGGCGCTCGAGCTCCGCGGAGGCCTGCGGCAGGCGTCCGCGGTCGAGGTGGTCCTCGGCCAGCCGCGTGTGTCCGAGCACGCGGTCCGTACGCGGCAGGTTCGCCTCCAGAGCCCTGCGGATGCGGTCGGCTCCGTGCTCGGGGATGGCGGCGCCGAGCAGGCGCTCCGTGCGTTCCTCCTCCAGCTCCGCGATGCCGAGGTGCAGCTCGATCAGGCCTCGGCGCGAGCGGCTGCTCTGCACGTACGGATCCCCGAGCAGGAGCTCGGCCTGCCGGACGCTGCCTTCGTGGTCCGCCAGGCCGCGCGCGAGCCGAAGCAGGACCAGGCGTGCTTCGAACAGCTCCTCCTCGGTCGCCTCTCCCTCTGCGCCGCGCTCCTCGACCCGCGCGGCCCACTCGCGCAGCCAGCGCGCGCCGATCTCGGGAAGGCCCACGTCGATCTGGAGCAGGGCCTCGATGCGGTGCGCCTGCTCCCGTGCGCGCACCGACTCCGGAGAGTCGTCCGCCTCCGCGTCGAGAGTCCGCACGTACCCGAGCGCCGCCTCGAGGTCTCCGCGTCTCCGCGAGTACTCCGCGAGGTCCACCAGGAGCGAGGGTCGCTTGCGCTTCGCGTCGGGGTAGCGATCGAGGGCTTCGAGCAGTGCGGCGCACGCCTCCGCCGGTCGACCCAGGTCGTGCAGGAGCTCCGCGCGGTACTGCAGCATGTCCGCGGCCTGGTCCGCGCTCTCCGGTGCGATGACCTCCGCGGCCTCGACGAACAGCTCCAGGCGCCGCTCCGCGTCGGGGGTCAACCGGGCGTCCTCGGCGAGCTCGCGTGCACGCCAGTCGACCGCCGCCGGCGACATCGACGGATGCTCGCGCAGGGTCTCGTAGAACGCGTGCAGCTCGAGGCGCGCGGCCTCGAAGGTCTCGCCGGACGCGAGCCGTGCTTCGATCGCGCGGTAGCGGTCCCGCAGCTCCTCGACGCTGGGCTCCTGAGCGCCGACCGCGAGTCCCAGCGCGAGCAGCGTCGCTAGCGCTGTGCCCATCCGAGGTAGCTCTTGACCAGGTCGTTGGCGCCCGTGCCGCGGTAGACCTCGAGGCGCCACTCGATCTCGTCCGGCCACGCGACGTCCGCCTCCGGCGTCCAGCTCGTCTCCGTCAAGCGCGGACTCTCGATGTCGAGGTCCTCGATCACGACCACGAACCAGCCGTCCTGCGGTCGCGACACGGACCACCGGAACGGAGGGAAGCTCGAGACGCGTCCCATCGGATGCAGGAGCGCCTCCTCGGTTCCCAGGACCGCGTCGGGGTTCGCTCCCGCGTCGCGCGGCGGGGGGTCGTCGGACCGCCACGGCGCCCACAGGAAGAGCAGCGCGGCGGCCGCGGCGGCGGCCAGCAGGGGAGCGAGACGACGGGGACGCGGAGCGACGGAGGGGGTGCCCGACGCGTGAGCGAGGAGCGCCGCCTCGGCGCGGCCTGCCGTGACAGTCGAACCGGCGGCGGCCGCGAGGTCGTCCCGTTCCTGGCCTCGCAGGTCGGTGAGGTCGTCCACCAGGGCCTGCATGGAAGCGAGCTCGGAGCCTTCGAGGCGCTCCCGTCCGCTCTCCGTGCCGAGGAGGTCCGCGAGCTCTTCTTCGTGTCGAGCGTCGTCGTTCATACGTCCCCTCGCGTGCTCAGAGCCTCACGTTCCTGGGCGGGGTAGAGGTCGCGCAGTCGGGTCATCGCGCGATAGAAGCGCGTCTTGATCGAGTTCACCGGGCTGCCGTAGCTCGCAGCGATCTCCTCGAAGCTCCGTTGCTCGAGCATGCGCATGCGAATGATGTCCGAGCCCGGCGGGCCGACGCGCTCGATCGAGCGATAGAGCTGCTCGAACCGGTAGGCATCGCCGCGCTTGCGGTCGGCCGGCTGCGGAGCGTGGTCCCCGAAGTCGGTCAGGGGGCGCGGGAGGAAGTCCTTGCGACGGATCCGCGCGATCACCTGCAGGATGGAGAACCGATACGCCCACCCTTCGAGGGGGGCGCGGCCCTCGTAGTCCTCCAGCTTGTTCCACAGCTCGAAGAGCGTGTCCTGGATCGAGTCCTCCAGCTCTTCCGGACCGAGCGGACGCCCCAGCTGCTCGTTCTTGCGCACGTGGAAGCGCCGCACGCACAGCATGCGATCCACGAACGCGTGCAGGGCGTCCGGGTCGCCGCTCTTCGCGCGGCGGGCGAGCTCGACGTCCTCGGGGTGAGGGACGAGCTTCGGTTCTTCGTTCGCGTCGGGTCGCATCGGGCTTCGATCTCGACGCCGATTCTAGCAGCCGCGCGGGGGCCCGGACGGGACCGCGGAGGGCGTCGAGCGATCGACGAGGAAAATCGAAACGACTGAAACTCTGCGAGGGGCTCGATCAGCAAGGAGGCGTTTTCGTCCGTCTCCTCCCTCCAGCGAGAGTCCTCCCCATGCAGGCAGAATCTCCTCATCGCGTGTCCCGTCCGTCCAGGCGCAGCTTTCTGAAAGGAGCCTCTGCAGGTGCCGCTGCCGTCGGCATCGCCTCCGCCGCTCGGGCGGACGCGTCCGGCGGGGCGCTCTCCCAGAAGGAGCAGTTCCTGCTCGATCGGATCACCTTCGGCAACACGCCGTACCTCCGAGATCGCATGCAGCTCCTCGGGTACACGGACTTCCTGAAGTGGCAGCTGGGGATGCTCACGCCGGCCCAGCTCCAGGCCTACGGCATCGCCGACATCTACACCGAGGACACGGTGATCAACGACTGGCTGGGCGCCGTCGCGGCCGAGAACGCGGACGTGGCGACCCTCTGGGGCTACACGCCGGCCGACCTGCTCAGCGATCCGGACTTCGCGCAGTTCCCCGGTGGGGCGGTCCAGGGGCAGTCGCCGCAGATGGTCATGCTCGCGGCGCACCACTCGATCCGGCAGCTGCACTGGGTGATGACGGACTTCCTCCAGAACGTCCACAACACCTTCATCGCGCAGCCCTTCGGCTACATCTTCTGGATGTCGTTCCTGCGCGACGTGGTGCACCAGCACGCGCTCGGCGACTACCGCGAGCTCGTCAAGGCCAGCGGGAAGGGTGGCTCGATGATGCTGTACCTCGGGCAGTTCGAGTCGGACAAGGACAACCCCAACGAGAACTACGCTCGCGAGCTTCTGGAGCTCCACACCGTCGGGATCGACGACATCGGCGCGTTCACGACGTTCGCGGAGGAGGACATGGTCGCGGCGGCCCGCGTCCTCACCGGCTGGAAGACGAACCACGCCCCCGTGCCGGAGCTGGGAGACTTCGTGTTCGACCCGGATGCGCACGACATGGGCTCGAAGACGTTGCCCTTCCTGCCGGAGACCTACGACTGGATCCCCGGTCCTGACGGGTTCCAGGAGGGCGACGCGATGATCGACGACCTGGTCGAGCACCCCCTGTGCGGCCTGCACGTCACGCGTCGGATGATCCAGTGGTTCCTCGGGGACGACATGAGCAACTACGGCCGCGTCTGGCGCCGCTGCGCGACCCGCTTCACGCAGACGCGCGGCGACCTGCGCGAGACCGTGTTCGAGCTCTTCCGCGAGGAGTTCTTCAACGAGATCGTGGTCGGGGCCAAGGAGAAGGTGCGCCGTCCGCTCAACGCGTTTCTCGCGATGAAGCGCGCGACCAACGCGCGCATCAATCCGAACAGTGCGAACCAGTGGGAGTGGCTGGCCTCGCTCTATCGCTGGGGACAGGTGCCCGGATGGTGGCCGGCCCCCAACGGCTACCAGCCGCAGAACCACAAGTGGATCGGGTCGATGAACCCCAAGATCCAGATGCTCCACGACGTGTTCTTCGGCGACATCGGCCTCGAGATCACCGACGCGGACATCGAGGCCATCCTGCCCGACACGGTCTCGCTCGGGCAGTACGCCCAGACCGTCAACGAGTGCGTGCTGAACGGGCACCTCCCCTCGAGCGAGGTCACGGCGATCCAGACCTACCTCGAGCAGCACCTGCCCACGGGCGAGGACCCCAAGCGCTGGGCGGTCTTCCTGCTCTTCGTCGCTCCCAGCTTCCAGTACCTCGTCTGATCCAGGAGTTCCGTCATGCAAGTTCGAGAAGACCAACCCACTCGTCGCGGTCTGCTGACCGGCAAGGGGCTCCTGCGCGCGTCCGCGGCGGGAGTCGCGGTCGCAGCGGCCGCGAAGTCCGCCCAGGCTCGCTCGTCCGCCGCGTCGCTGCCTCCCGTCCTCCTACAGCTGTACCTCCGGGGAGGAGCGGACGGCCTGACGCTGTGCGTTCCCTACGACGACCCGCACTACCGGGCCAAGCGAGTCTTCACGCGCGTTCCCGCCCCGCAGGAGACCGGGGATCCGAACCTGGACGCGACCAAGATCCAGAACGCCTGCTCCGGAGCCCCCGCCTTCGGGATTCCGCCGGCGCTCAAGAAGCTCAAGCCGCTGTACGACGACGGGGAGCTGGTGTTCGTGCACGCGTGCGGATCCAAGGACCCGACGCGCTCGCACTTCCTGCAGCAGAGCTACACCGAGCGCGGAGAGATCACCGACACGCCGAACCAGGACGCCAACGGCTGGATCGGACGGCACCTCGCGACCAGCACGCCGCTCGGTTCGGGCTCCCTCCGCGCGCTGGGGTTCAACACCTTCGCGATCGAGTCCTACGCGGGGGGCAACGGCGTCACCCCCACGCCGGAACCGGAGACCTTCACGTTTCCCGGCGACCCGATCTTCGCGCAGAAGATCCAGGACATGTACGTCGACTTCGGTGAGCCGCTCGCGACCGCCATGGTCAACGACCAGGAGGCGGTGGCCAAGCTGCAGGGCGTCGACTGGGACGCCGGGAGCGACGCCTACCCGGACTCCGTCCTCGGCAGCCAGTTCAAGCGCAGCTTCCAGGTCATCAACTCGGTGCCGGACATCGAGGTCATCTCGCTCGACTACGACAACATCACCGGACAGCGCTGGGACACGCACAACTCGCAGGGCGTGTTCGACGGCACCATGAAGAACCTCATGGAGGACCTGTCCGACAGCCTGGTCGCGTTCCTCGACGACATGCGGGACATCGACCGCCGCGTGATCGTGCTCGTCTACACCGAGTTCGGTCGCACGCTCCAGGAGAACGACGGCAAGGGGACCGATCACGGTCGCGGGGGAGTCGCCCTTCTGGCGGGGGACGGAGTCGACGGCAAGCGGGTGGTCACCCAGTGGCCCGGGCTGGACCCCGACTCGCTGGATCCGCCGACGACCGGGGATCTCGCGGTCACGATCGACATCCGCGACGTGCAGGGGGAGATCGTCGTGGAGCTCCTCGGCAACACGATCGCGAACGTGTTCCCCGACACGGAGTACTCGTACCAGACGCGCGGGCTGCTGGGGACGTCGCAGGTCCAGGGCGTCTGCTACCAGCAGCAGCACCAGACCGCTCCCTAGCCCGGACGGCAGCGGGAGTCGCTTCGGCGGCTCCCGCCGGGCTCTCCCGCTCCTACCAGGCGATCGGCGGAGCCCAGCCCTCGACCGGGTTCCGCGTCAGGTAGTCGCTCATCAGGAGGCCGAAGAAGATCAGCAGCCAGTAGATGCTGCCGGCGGCCGCGATCCAGATGAGCTTGCTCGCGTCCTTCACGTGCATGAAGAACAGGACGACGAGCATCATCTTGACCATCGCGATGGCCAGGGCGACCGCGACGTTCAGCGAGCCGAAGTCGAGGTACGCCGCTCCGACCGTCACTGCGGTCAGTCCGATGAGCGCGCCGAAGATGACGAGGTAGCTCCTCAGCGGGTGGACGTGGTTCTGGCTCATGACTCGCGCCCCAGGAGGTAGAGGAGCGGGAAGAGGAAGATCCAGACGAGGTCGACGAAGTGCCAGTAGAGGCCCAGCACCTCGACCCCGATGTAGTTCTCTGGGCTGTAGCGGCCGCGCAGCGCCCGGACGGCGACGAAGACCATCAGCACCAGGCCGATGAGCATGTGCAGGGCGTGCATGCCGGTCATCGCGAAGTAGAGGCCGAAGAAGGTCCGCAGCCCGTTCTCCGGAGCCTCCGGATGCCACGCGAAGCCGGGGATCAGTCCGTCGTGGTACTTGTGCCCGTACTCGACCCACTTCACGCCGAGGAACACGAAGGCACAGGCCATCGTCGCCACGATGTAGCCGACGATGCCCTTCACGCGTCCGAGCTGCGCCTCACGCACGGCCAGCGCCATGGTCAGGCTGCTACCGAGCAGCACCACCGTGTTGAAGGCGCCGTAGCCGACGCCCAGGTGACTCGAGCCCTGCAGGAACGCCTGCGGGTAGACGTGGCGGAAGACGATGTAGCAGGCGAACAGGCCGCCGAAGAACATCACTTCCTGGACGAGGAAGGCCCACATCCCGATCGAGCAGGTCTCGTTCTGCTGCTCGAGCGTCTCGAAGTGGTGGTCGAGCGGCCCGTGGGCCGCATGCGCGTCAGACACTCTTGGCCTCCTCGCGTCGCGCGTAGTCGTAGGCGTCCTCGGTCACCGTGGGGATCGAGAGGAAGTTGTGCTTGGGCGGGGGAGAGGTCGTGGTCCACTCCAGCCCGGCTGCGTCCCAGGGGTTCGCCGTGGCCTCGCGCCCGAACTTCAGCGACCACAGGAGGTAGCAGAGCGGGATCAGGAAGCCGACGCCGAGGACGGAGGCTCCCGCCGTCGAGAACACGTTCAGCACCTGGAACTCCTCCGGGTACACGTGGTAGCGCCGGGGCATCCCGAGGTAGCCGAGGATGAACTGCGGGAAGAAGGTCAGGTTGAAGCCCAGGAAGATCAGCACGGCGGCGATCTTCGCGAGGAACTCCGGGTACATCCGCCCGAAGAACTTCGGCCACCAGAAGTGGACGGCACCCAGGTAAGCCATCACGGTCCCGCCGACCATCACGTAGTGGAAGTGGGCCACGACGAAGTAGGTGTCGTGGACGTGGACGTCGACCGCGAGCGAGGCGAGG